>JBCCIX010000504.1:0-3463 GCA_039028075.1 Bacteroidota bacterium
ACGATTCCCTTTTCGATTTTTCTTAGGGCGGATAACATCAAATTCGCTTTCCCAAAACCTTATTAAAGAAGTAGCCACTTTGAACATATCAGCCACTTCTCCAATGGCATAATATTTTTTCTCAATGACTTTCTCTTTGTAGGGCATTTAAAATGAATTAATCTTGAAGATAAGTAATTATCCCAGTCGCGTCAATTTTTACCGGTACTTCAGGGAAATCTTTTTCGGTAAGTTCACGTAATTTGGTGATGACTCGAGCGTCAGCGTCAATTTTTGGTCCCCCGGGAGCTCTTTGAACGATTGGGGTGATCTCAGCCTTTAAGAATTCTCCTTCAGAATTTGTGAATACTTTTATAATGGGGGCCAATCCATTGTCACCCCTTAGATTAAAGCGTGCATACGTACAAAAATTACCAAGACTGTAGATAATAAACCTGTTTTTGTATATATCAACCGCCCTGGTCACATGTGGTCCATGACCAAAAATAATGTCAGCACCAGCATCGATCATTTTATGGGCGAAATCATAAACGTTGCCACGGTTTTCGCCATAAAACAGCTCATTTTTTCTAGTTACATTTTGATATTTGCTGCCTTCGGCTCCCCCATGAAAAGAAACAATTACCACATCGGAAATAGAATCTAGCATAGATACGATCTCACCAGCTTTATCGACATCATGAATACTCATAGTACCCGTATTTGGAGCAAATGCCGCGAAGCCATATTTCATACCATCAATCATAAAAGTTGAATAAGGATGTGTGGTTTGTCCCGCATGAAAGAAACCTAATGAGTCAAGCGCACGGGCCGTATTCTTTCTCCCTGGATCGCCAAAGTCTCCAGCATGGTTATTGGCAGTACTGAGCACATCAAAACCTGCGCCCTTCAAGTGGTTGAGCATGTATTCCGGAGAACGAAAGATGTAACAGACTTTTGGGTTTCGGCAGTATTTGGCATCTCCACCATCATCTAGAATTACACCTTCTAAGTTTCCAAAAGTGACGTCAGCATTTTGAAGAACAGGTTTTACATCTCTCAATAGGTCTGCCCCTTTATTGGGTGGTAAATAGCCTTTATCGGGATAATTGGTACCCATCATAATGTCGCCCACGCCAATGATTGTTACAGTGTCCTTTAAAAGTCGGAAGATTTCAATTTCTACCGAATCCTGAATCAGGGTAAGGGTTGAATCAAGTGGTGCGACCGTAGTATCTAACGGTACACTGGCGCTGTCACTCTGATCTGATGACTGGGGCAGTCTACTTACCTTACAGGAAGATGCCGCGACCACAAAGGCCATCATAAAGACGAAATACTTTAGTTTGAACATGGACGCAAATAAAGGAAGACCAGCGCAATGGACAAACAAAAAAAGCAGCTCGATTGAGCTGCTTTTTACTTAGATCTAACCTACTTTATTCTGAGAGCATTACTAGGTCAACCACACTTTTTGAGTCAACCTGATGTGCTGTTGTTTTGAGTCCTATGAATGAGTAAACCAATGTGCTATTTTCCGGTGCTTTTATTTTATATTCACCTTGTAAGTTGGTCACTGTTCCCACAGCAGTTCCTTGAACAACCACATTTACTCCCGGCAAAGGCTTGCCATCTTGAGAAACCAATTTACCGGTAATGGTCTTTTCATCTCCTAATTCCATTTTCTCAAATTCCAACCAGGTGTTAGTCTCCTTCTTGGCTTCTGCCCCGGACCCACCAGAAAGTGAGAAAGTAATGGGCAGAATGATTCTTTGATTTACAGGATTTCCCGATTGCCTGGGAGTAGACCATTCATACGGCAATCCAACTACCCTGGCGGCTTCTGCATCGCAACCGGCGCCAATCCCTTTAACCACTGTGATGTCCGTCATGGTTCCCGACTTGTCTATGACAAACTGTACGTAAACTTTACCCTCGACACCCAGTTTTCTCGCTTGAACGGGGTAGGTCATATTGTTCTTTAAGTGCTCATAGAAAATTTCGTATCCCCCTTGAGGCATGGCAGGCTGATCCACAATCTGAAATATTTCACCTTCAGTTGTAGCATTGGCCACTTTTTCCAGCGCCCCGTTTTTGTTTACTAAAACACCCACAATATCCGGATCTTTCTTTACTTCTACCAGGGCAATAGTGGCAGGATCAATATTTTTAAATTCATTCAGCTTAGATTCATTATCCATGGCCGTTTCAAAATATACGAATTCGGCTTCAGGATATTTTAATTTTAATTCAGCAACCTTGTCTGTTAAATGCACCGGAATATCGGTTTGTTTTGCTGTTTCCATGACTTCTGCTACATCATTCATAGTTTCATCATTGCAGCTGAATACAAAAACTACAAGGCCTACTAACGGTAAGGTACTCAGCCATTTCCATACGGTAGGTTTCTTTCTTGGTGACTTCATAATTTCTATTCTTTTTAAAATTAATGACTTGTTAAAGTGGTGACCCAGAGATAGTGTCATTTGCTTAACCGCCATTTTTGCGAGTAAGCTGCTATACTGAGCCGGATTGCTAGACTTTAAAATGATCTCATCAGCTAAATACTCATGTACATTTTGAAGTGACTTTCTCAACATCCAAATGATCGGATTTATCCAGAAAACAACCTTCACTATTTCAATTAAAATAACATCTGCACTATGCCACTGTTTAATATGGGCACTCTCGTGCTGTATTATTTTGGTCTTTTCTTCTGGTGTAAGATCAATGGTGTTGTCGAAGAAAAGTAAATTGAAAAATGAAAAGGTAGGAAGCTGCCCATGAGTAGGTATTATTATATGACTATCCTGAATGGATCTTTCCTTTTTTCGTAATTGATAAAATCTGATTATTTGAAATAGCTGATATATCAGAAGTGTGGTAAAGATCAAAATACCTGCGGTGTACACAAATCCGATAAGTTCAGCTCTTGAAAAACTACTGGTTTGAGCAGCTACGGCTTCACCCTCAGCGGTTATCACTACTTCCGGAAGAATCATTGCTTGTAAACCATCTGCTACTGTAATGTTTACAGGAGAACTAAATGGACTTTCAAATTGCAACAGTGGCACTGAAATGCTCAGAAAAACAATGGCCAAAATATAGAAACGCCTCCAGATAAAATTCCTTTCCTTACTGAGCGCCAGTAAATAGAAACCTCCTAATACCAATAGACATAGGTTAGCCTCGATAAAGAAATTAATATAACTATTCATCGTCTTTCTTATTCAAGCCGTCTTTCACATGTTTCATTAATTCGTCCATATCCTTGACGTCGAGATCGTTTTCCTTTGCGAAAAAAGAGACCAGACTTTCAAAAGAGCCGCTGAAATAGCCAGACAGAAAATTATTCAGATAAAACTTACTATACTTAGCCTTATCCACAGCGGGATAATACTCATGTGTTTTACCATAAGCTATATGCTTTACAAAACCTTTCTGCTCCAGTATCCGCACAATTGTTGATACGGTGTTATAAGCG
>JBCCIX010000505.1:0-3460 GCA_039028075.1 Bacteroidota bacterium
GTGTTTTCAAGTTGACCCAGTTTACCATCAACAACGCCGGAAGACCTGTCCACTTGATTAGGGTCTGCATAACTGTATGTTTTCTTTCTCAGAGGTTTATGTAGCCCACTTTCGTAATATGAAATACTTTTAATTCTATAACCTCCCCCTTTCAGTGAATAAGTGATCCCATCTTCATTTTCTGAGATCTTGCGATAAGATAATGAAACTATTCCCTCAATTGTATGAACAAAAGGATTAGGGGAATCCATAACTATCGTATAGTCACCTTTTGGCACATCCCATTGGAACTGATCTTCATTTAGCCGTACATATGCCACCTCCTCGCCATCGCTATCTATCAACCTTAACCAAACAGAGTCGAAAAGTTCCGCCGTGCCATCTGTGCCAGTTATTCCTTCATCACCTTCATCCCAAGAGGGTACTTCAACGTCAACAAGAATATCGATCGTTTGAGCGTGAGTAAAAGATATGGACTTCTGATCTATAATACCTTCTCTTTCGACCAAGTCATATTCACCTTGCAAAACAAAAAAAGTATTGTCCCACTCAAGGTTATCTTCATTTTGGCCAGCACTTTCTTCACCTACAAACTGGTCTCCAATATATGAATAATCATGCCCCTCAAATTCAAACCCTTTCGAACCTCCTGTAGGGTAGGTAATTGACCTGATCAAGCCACTTTGCTGATTTAGTCCATAACCCCAGGCATCTTTCAGCCCATCAAATTCAGGTACGTCTTTATCAATGTATTTAATTATGTAATCTTGATTCTCGATATCAGCCGAAATCGAAAGTTTATCTAGCCATAAGCGGCCATGGACAATGCTTTGTTGTAAACTATATGTTCTAATAACTTCACTAGAATGAGATCTTAATTCTATTGAATTTAATATTTTCCCATTGGTTTCCGGATGGTTATCCTGATGATTGAATGTAAGCCGAGTGCCGTCATTAAACCATGCTGTTTCCAGTTTCCAACTATGGATAGTAACACCTACCTGGTTTACTATTTCTTTTGGCTTAAGAACGGACTGGTTATAACTATTTTCTACCAGATCATTAAATGGAGCAGCTATATCATTGGTATAAAACTTAAAAGTATTAGTTGTACGTGTTCTTGAAGTAACATACGTTAGATTATTATCGCTGACATAAGAAAAACTAGCGAGCTCTACGCCATTGTATAAATGAATAGTAGAAAGATGCCAAGCAGATAAAAAATTGTAGTCATCTTGATTTACTGTGCTACCTGATCCTTGAAGCTTTTTAGAGGTAACGAAAGTAGTCCAAGTTCTCTCTCTTTGATCAAAAGTGAACTTATAGCCGTTGGCATCAATGATGGTAAAACGGCTAATTTCATAGGAAGAGGTGTCATATGCCAGATTAATTGCATAGGCTGTTCCTTTACTCAATAGTTTAGCCACAAGTGCATCATCTTCTTTAACCACCACAAATCTACCACTTCCATTAGGTAGGTTAAACTGATAAAGGTCCAGTTCTGTATCATACTGTTTATAACTTGAGCCTATCGCATACCAATTAAATTCATCTTTATCTGCGGCGGTCAGATTTCTATAATTCCAATAATCATTATTGTGAAATACACCGATTTTTCCCTCTAAATTGATATCGTCCGGATAACCCCGAACGGTCCTGCTTATCACTGCCGGGCCATCTAACGACCAGCTCGTTCCTATCCAACCCGACCTACTATCCACCTTTACTCCTTGAGTAGAATAGCGCAGTTTGAAATTCATACTAAGATTTTTGTGAAGTTTCTTAGAATAAAGGGGCAATTGTATCTCAGGCTGCCCAGTATGATAGTCTACAGGTACTTCTTCAAACTTCATTAAATTAGCTACTGTAGGTGATGGAGGAATAATATCAGGTAAGGGAATCGAATTGTGCTGCCCATTTAGCTCTGTAATAACCAAAAAAAATAGTGCAAGAATCACGCTGCTTCGAGGACATTTATATAAAATCATGAAATTATTGGTAATTAGTAAAAAATTGCTAGTATACTTTTTTTACAATAGTAAGTAAAGCAAATTTTATTTAATAGTAATTCAAAGAAGATCAAGTTACGAGAGGTGTGATAAGTCATCATTTAGACCTATCCGGTTGACTAAAAGATTAGAAGCCCAATCAGGATCTTCTAAGTGTCGCTTTGCCCCAACGGCTTAGTACCTGCAACCACAGCGTTCGAAGATTTCTTGTCGCCTCTGTTGTAGATTTCTATATCTCTTCTATTTTCTTTTTTGAAACTCCCAATCGTATTACTTCGTAGGTCAAGCATTTCAGAGAATTCATTTAGGGTAATCTGATTCTGATGATTGTTGGTGACGTAAAGAATATAAAAGGTTTTTTCGATAGGGAATTTAATGCGGTGAAATACGGTGTTGCTGGTGATGGATTGATCATAACCAGAGCGAGAGCAGCGGGGTGAAAACTTTGTCTCCCCTTTTGAATACTTTGTGTTTGAGCATTTAGTACGCTCATAATCAATATCTCCACTGATCTCTCAACCCTGTCGAGTGATAATTACGCGCTGAAAGCAGATATAAAAAAATTGAAAATCAGCCCGGCTTAGCCGAGGTTGCCTAGCATAAAGTCAGAAAACAGGAACCATGAGTTATCACCATTAATCCTCACAAAAGTAAAAGGGAGTGGTCCGCTACCTAGTTAAACTTCAAAGTAAACTATCGGCATACTTTTGAGAGCATGGTAGTGGAAGACCGGGAAGAACAAGATCGGTTCCTGACGTTTGGGTTCCTTTAAAATGTTATGGCGGTTGGGAAGAACACGGACAGACTTATAATTAGTTGGAAATAGCGTCCACTTTTTTCCAAAGGGTAGCAAAAGATTGAAACCCAAATAGGCCACCCGCTTCGAGATTACCGTAGTTTTTTTCTCCCGCCTCATGGATCATAGTCAACAAAGACTGCCAGCGTTTTTTGAAGTTGCGGTCAGAGGAAGAAAGAAAATTGTCCGCATTCCAGCTTCTAAAGTGCTTATCCTGCTTAAAGTGTTTTAGCATCATGCGATTGCCCATGCTCGATCCTTCGGATACATAACATAAGCCCACGCAAGCTTCTTGTGAAGAGTGCCGTAGGTCCATGTCGCTGATCATTTCATCGGCAAAAGACACGTCTGCATTTAACATTTCCAGGTCTTTTTGTAACGCTGCTATCCGAATACATTCAGGCCAGTCCAGTATTTGAAGTTTTGCCTCTTGGATTTGTTTGGCGATGAGTAGGTGGTGCAAATAGTGAATGGAAAGAAACCTTCGATACGCTGGCAACGACACCTTGTCGAGCATGGAATCAGATGCGGTTAGCACTTCCAATTCATCGTGAAGCGGTTTCGTGGCGTTTCTTAATTTTTCTAAGTGAATCTGATTTTTTTGAAGGGGCATACACTTCTCGTTTTTACTCGGCGGGGTTTCCTATTTACTCAA
>JBCCIX010000506.1:0-3456 GCA_039028075.1 Bacteroidota bacterium
AAAAGAGTAGTTGAAACCGGAACTGCAGCGCAATTCGAGCAATTTTATGAAGCCGATGGATTAAGCTTTTGGTTCGATATTTCGGCAGTGAAAATAGCGGACGGTTTCACCGTTACTTTTCAGGATATCACCGCACTCAAAGAGTCTTATCTGCGCATGGAGCAGAGTGAAAAAAGATATAGAAAACTCTTTGAGGAATCACTTGACCCCATATTGCTTGTACACCGTTCGGGATTAATTGAAAAGGCAAATGAAGCCGCACAACATGCTTTCGGTTTTAAAAGCAATGCTCCTAAGGTGGGATTGAAAGTGCTATTTAACGACGAGTCTTTGTACCATTCCCTGTTAGCCGATCTTGAAGGAAAGGGCAACGTTGAAGAATTAGAACTTGAGATGAAAGGTCCGGGCAAAAAGACTAAGCATTGTATCGTAAACGGTGTTCAATTGTATGATCAAAGTGGCGAAAATCTCACGGGATTTCAGTTGGTAATTCGTGATCTTACCAAGCGAAAAGCTGCCGAGAAGGAGCTTGTACTGGCTGAAAAGCTATCGATGTCAGGTAAAATTGCTCGGACGATAGCACATGAAATAAGAAATCCTCTTACCAATCTCACCCTTGCCCTAGAACAACTGAAAGATGAAATCCCGGAAGAAGTAGAGGATGCCGACTTGTATTTTTCCATCATATCAAGAAACGCTGAACGCATCAACAACCTGATCAGTGAACTGTTGGATTCATCAAAACCTAAGGATTTAAAATTGATCCCCCAGTCTTTAAACAGTGTGGTAGAAGAAGCATTGGCCTTAGTGATTGACCGAACGAAATTAAGAGGTATAACTTTGGTTAAAAAGCTATCATCTCACCTTCCTGAGATAGCCGTAGATGCAGATCAATTGAAAGTGGCTATCCTAAATCTTTTGGTCAATGCCGTAGAAGCAGTTAAAGCTGAATCAGGAAGACTGGTAATAAGTACAAGCACAAACGAGCGATACACCGAACTACAGGTGAGTGATAATGGTAAAGGCATACCACCGGAAGAACTCGATAATCTATTTGAACCTTTTTATACGGCCAAAAAAGGAGGTATGGGATTGGGGCTCACTGCCGTTCAAAACATTGTGCAAAGCCATAACGCAACTATATCGGTGAGCAGTGAGCAGGGGAAAGGCACCCGCTTTATCATAACTTTTCGCAATACGCTCTAACTGTAGAATTTACTCTACATACTTCTTTTCGATTCTACAAATATCATTTCTTCCTATGCATTTAAAGCGCATTAAGTAAAATCTAATGAATGGAATGGTATTGGTTTATAGATGCGTAATCAAACAAAAAATTAAGCGATATGGAAAATGGAACTTTAGAAAAAAAATTAAAAAGAACAACAATCCCGGCTCGCTTAGGATATACGAAATTAGAAACAGCAGAATTGGTTAACAGTATGAACCTGCTATTGGCCAATTTTAGTGTGCACTACCAAAAGCTCCGAAATTTTCATTGGAATGTTAAAGGACCAGATTTTTTCGACATTCATGAAAAATTTGAACAGCAATACAATGAGGTAAAGGTAGCCATTGACGATTTAGCTGAACGTATTCGGGTTTTTGGGCAGACACCTTTCAGCACCATGAAAGAATATTTAGCAAATGCTGAAATTAGGGAATCAGGCACTGATTTATCTGCCATGGAGATGGTTTCTGAAATTTTAAAAGATTACAGTATCCTATTAGAGCATATGTTCAACGTGGTAGAATTGGCTGTGGAACATGGTGATAGTGGTTCGGAGGATATGGTCAAAGGATTTATCAAAAAGACCGAGAAAAACCACTGGATGATGACAGCTTTTTCTTCTAAGAACTGATAATTAAACTATTTATTCGATTGTCTCGAAAGTTTCGAGACTTAAACTAAACTTTAAAACAAAAATTATGAGCACCTTAAAAATAGTAACATCAACATCAATTGGATTGGCTGCTGGATTAGCCGTAGGTTTTTTAACGGCACCAAGAAGCGGTAAAAAAACCAGAAAAATGATCAGCAATGAAGTGGATGCCCAAATGAAATCGCTGGGTCATGAATTAGACAAAAAGGTAGACGAGGTGAAGAAAAATTACAATAATCAAGTCGAGAGAATTACAGACAATGGGAAAAGTACTTTAGAAAGAGCAAAGGAATTGGTATCCGTAAATTGAAACCGATCTATACTTAACACCATAAATAGAAGGTTAAAACTTACGAGTCGAAAGATGATAAATTGAAAACTTTGCACTTTGGCCTAAAGATGTAAGTGCTAAATAGGCTTTCGATATGTACTTAAGTACAATAGAAAAGTGGATCTAAAAGTTAGCGGTCATTCTTCTTAATGTAGTAATGGCCGTTTTCATCCCCATTGTTTTTAATCTTTTAGTTCATGGATAGGGTATTTTTTTATTTGCCTTCTTTAGAGTGACCGTTAATCATCTGATGTCGATGCATACATATTGATTTACGTTGAATCCAGGGCTGTTATCAAATGCACTGCAGCTATTAAATCGTAGGCCGCACACTAGGAGAGATTGATAGTTTTGGATCCGTACGAGTGTGAAGGAAATATCAAAACTACAGGCAATCCAAGGTGTTTTTTCGTAAATCTCTACGTTGCCAAATATTTTAATCGCATCAAATGTACTTATGTTTTTTTCATTGCCGTGGGTAGACCTCCTGGGTACGTGATATAAAAAAGCTTGCAGTCGTCGACTAAGCATTCGATCTCTACGGTGTTTGCATTCGGAAACTTGACTTAGGATCAAAGGTGGTAAAATGCTTTCTCAAACACCTTGAATGGCTACGATTGGTAAAAACCATAATAAAGCAACCAACATTTTAACAAAAAAATTAACTATGGAAAATATAGGTTTTAAGTGGGGAGTTATTTCATTTCTCGGTCTCTCCGCATACTTCATTATTATGAAATTTTTAGGAATGATACATATTCCTGAACTACGGCTTCTAAATGCAGGCATTATGTTTATTGCGGTGTTTTCAGCTATTAAAGAAAGTAAAAAAACGTTACCATCGTTTACTTATTTTTCTGGCCTAGGAACAGGTGTTATCACAGGTTTTTTTGCTTCGACGCTGTTCTCAATTTTTGGCCTGATCTATTTGACGTTGGTCGATCCTGAGTTCATTCAGGCTATTCAACAAAATGAACTATTTGGAATTTACATGAATACGTATGGTGCCGTATTCCAGATTTTTATCGAGGGTTCCGCCTCTGCCTGCCTCATGAGTTATGCGGCTATGCAATACTTGAAAGCGCCCCGAATATCTCGGAATTAATTAATAGAACTAGGTACTTAAGCAATATGATAAATTTAGATTCTTCTTGGATACCGGTGGATGTCCGATCATTCGCTGAACCAGGATATCAAAGGCACTTGCCTTTAAAGCATGCCGGTTGAACCGAAAGCAATATT
>JBCCIX010000507.1:0-3454 GCA_039028075.1 Bacteroidota bacterium
TATTTCAGATACAATCTCTTTGATAAAGAATCCACAAAGCTACCTTACCAGGTAGGAACCTATTTTGGTAAAAAGAAAATACTGGGAATTGGTGCCGGGTTCTTTAGTCATGCGAATGGTGCGTTTGATAATGCCAATGATGAGCATGAAAATGTTTTTCATGTGGCGGGAGACATCTTTTACGATGCCCCGGCTCCGGGTGGAGGCATCAACGCTTATGCATCTTTTATTAGTTTCGATTATGGAGATAACTACGTTTCAAGATGGGCCGGCACTGGAACTAATTTCTATGCACACGCCGGGTACTTTCTATCAGAGCTAAAAATTATGCCTTACATAGCTTACCAATCAGGTAGCTACGATGCCTTAGACGATAATATAACATCATTCGATTTTGGTGTAAACTACTACGTGAATGGTCATAACGCCAAAGTTACTTTAGAATATCATACCATTCGAGGGGATTATCGTGACAGCCCCGGCACCGACGGTGACGTAACTCAATGGAGGCTTCAAACGCACATCTTCTTATAAACCTAAACTGACTGAAATGGATAAAGAAAAAATGAAATTGTATTGGAAGAAGAACCTAAGGTTCCTCACCATACTACTGATCATCTGGTTCGTGGTTTCTTATGTCGCAGGAATTCTACTTGCCGGACCACTAAATGGAATCAAAATAGGAGGTTTTCCTCTTGGTTTTTGGTTTGCCCAGCAGGGCTCGATCTATGTGTTTGTTGCGCTCATTTTCGTCTACGTTTCTTGGATGAATAAGCTCGACAAAGAATTTGATGTTGACGAAAAAGAATAACGATCATGGATGTACAACTTTGGACGTATATAATTGTTGGGATCACTTTTGCCATCTACATTGGCATAGCTATCTGGTCCCGTGCGGGTTCTACTAAAGAGTTTTATGTGGCCGGCGGTGGTGTTCCTCCTTTAGCTAATGGAATGGCTACTGCGGCGGACTGGATGTCAGCGGCTTCATTCATCTCAATGGCGGGGATCATATCTTTCGCAGGGTATGATGGCGCCGTTTATCTCATGGGATGGACCGGGGGATATGTATTATTGGCATTACTCCTTGCACCTTATCTCAGAAAATTCGGCAAGTTCACTGTTCCTGATTTCATTGGCGACAGGTATTATTCAAATACAGCACGGACGGTTGCCGTGCTTTGCGCTTTGTTTGTATCCTTTACGTACGTAGCGGGTCAAATGCGGGGCGTAGGAGTAGTATTCAGTAGGTTTCTCGAGGTAGATATTAATAATGGTGTTTATATAGGTATGGCTATTGTCTTTTTTTATGCTGTTTTAGGGGGTATGAAAGGAATAACCTACACGCAAGTAGCTCAGTATGTCATTCTAATCTTTGCCTTTATGGTGCCGGCTATTTTTATCTCTATTCAGCTAACCAATAATCCTATTCCACAATTAGGTTTTGGCTCAACCGTTTCAGGAACAGAAACGTACTTGTTAGATAAATTGAATGGATTGCACGAGGAACTAGGCTTTGCAGCCTATACCAGTGGAAGCAAATCCATGATTGACGTCTTCTTCATCACTTTTGCTTTAATGGTGGGAACGGCCGGTTTGCCACACGTTATCGTACGATTCTTTACCGTACCGAGAGTGAAAGACGCTCGTATTTCGGCAGGTTATGCTTTAGTTTTTATTGCTATACTTTACACCACGGCCCCGGCTGTCGCTGCCTTTGCCCGTACTAATCTCATAGAAACGGTAAGCAACAAAAATTACTCAGAAATGCCCGGGTGGTTCAGCAATTGGGAAAAAACCGGTCTGCTCACCTTCAAGGATAAGAATAGCGATGGGAAAATCCAATATGTGGCCGATCAGGAGCAAAACGAATTGACTATTGATAGGGACATCATGGTTTTGGCTAATCCTGAGATTGCAAATCTACCCAACTGGGTTATTGCCCTAGTAGCAGCGGGTGGATTAGCGGCTGCTTTATCTACAGCGGCCGGCCTACTCTTGGTTATTTCCACATCGATATCGCACGATCTGGTCAAAAAGCAGATTGCACCGGAATTATCCGATCAGGCTGAATTATGGATCGCCAGAGGTGCTGCGGTACTGGCCGTGATGGTGGCCGGCTACTTTGGTATAAATCCTCCTGATTATGTGGCTGCCGTGGTTGCCCTAGCCTTCGGTCTGGCAGCAGCTTCATTTTTTCCAGCGATTATTTTGGGCATTTTTTACAAACGCATGAACAAGGAAGGTGCGATCTCAGGTATGATTGCAGGGTTGGGAATTACTATATTCTACATGTTACGGTATAAGCTAGGGGTATTTGGGGAAACTACTTCTGCGGATTGGTGGTTTGGCGTTTCACCGGAAGGTTTTGGGACCATAGGTATGATCGTAAACTTTATGGTCTCTATTTTGGTAAGTAACGTAACTGAAGCGCCCCCTAAGGACGTGCAAGAAATTGTGGATAATATCCGGTTTCCACGAGGGGCTGGCGCAGCTCAAGACCATTAACCTATGAAACTCACTAGAAACGCTTCGATTATTTTCTTGATCATCTATGGAGTGGTAACATTAATAGGCAGGTTCATTATTGAATCTGCCTTTAACATGACATTTGTCACCTCATTATTGATCGGAATAGTGTTACTTGGTTTTTTAGGAATACTGTTCAAACTAAGATTTCTGACCTTAAAGTAAAGTGATGTCCAAGAAAGCCGTTACGTATTTGATCGTGATTTTTGTGTCCTTCTCATTGGCGCTGCATTATCCATTTGTAGCGGTAGCCAATAAACCGTCGTTGATCTATGGCTTTCCAGCATTCCTTATCTATCTAACATTTATCTGGCTGTTGCTAATTGTCATGTGTTTTTTTGTAGTCAGAAAAGGGAGGTCTGACGACAGTCATGGGCATTGAATGGATAGTCATTACATTAGCTTCTGCCTATCTTGGAGTACTTTTTGTGATAGCCGGGTGGGCAGAAAAGAATGCCAATAGGCGATGGCTTTCGAGTCCTTATATTTACGCATTATCGCTGGCAGTTTATTGTACCGCCTGGACTTTCTACGGTAGCGTGGGGCGCGCTGCTAATCAGGGCCTTGATTTTCTTACTACGTATATGGGCCCTATTCTTATGGCACCTTTGTTTTGGCTTATACTTCGAAAAATTATCCGTATTTGTAAAGCCCAAAGGATTACGTCGATTGCTGACTTTATCTCTGCTCGATATGGGAAAAGCCTTTTTCTGGGTGCTTTTACCACCGTTATCTGCATTTTGGCCATCATTCCTTACATCTCGATACAGCTAAAAGCAATATCCAGTAGCTTCAGAATTTTTAGTGCGGATGTAACAGGAACAAAGGGACTCTTCTTCAATGATTCAGCATTTTACCTTATGGCTATTTTAGCTGTATTTACTATATTTTTCGGTTCTCGTAAAATCGATACGAGCCAAAAGAA
>JBCCIX010000508.1:0-3444 GCA_039028075.1 Bacteroidota bacterium
GCATAGGTCCAGTAATCGATTGCTCTGCAGCGAAGGGGATTCGGTCTACCTGACAGATGATAAAAAACAAAGGCCGGCTGTTCAATGGCGATTGGAGCTGAAAAAGCTTGATTTAGCCTCATTGGAAAGCCCAAGAATTCTAATGGGAGATGACAAACATGGGTTTCGTGATCCAGCATTGATTCGCCACAATGGCATGTACTATATGTACTATTCATTCGTGAAGACAGAAGAGCAAGGCCGTATTTATTGGTATTTAGGCATGAGCAAATCTGAAGATCTGGTGCATTGGAGTGATCCCAAGATTATAACGGAAAAAGACCAAACTAAAAACTTTGCCAGTCCTGGCAATATCATCAGATGGAAGGATCATTGGGTCATCTGTATGCAAACCTACGTGATGCCCGGATACACACGCGATGATCCGCTTCGTTTTGGCAACAAAGACTGCAGGATATGGATCATGCGAAGTTTCGATCTCGAAAACTGGAGTGAACCTGAAATGCTGGAAGTTAAAGGCCCAGGCGTTGATCCAGGCCAGATGATAGACGTCTATCTGCAAGAAGACAAAGATGAAAAAGGTAAATGGTGGGCGTTTTTTAAGCAACGCCAAAAAGGTGAAAGTGCAGCCAATTACTCTTACAGCTATGATCTGAAAAATTGGACCTATCAGGGTTTTGTGGAAGCGGGTGAAAATGTATGTGTTTGGGTGGAAGATGATACTTACTACATGCTCCACTCTCCAGAGAAAGGAATGGGTTTGCTTACCTCCAAAAACTTGAAAAAATGGAAACCTTTCTTTGAAGAAGAAATACTAGGACAAGAAGAATGGGGGGATTGGTGCGGTCAAAGAGTTACGGCAGGCTTTGTACTAGATCTTAGAGACGATCCTGCGGTGGGTAAATATCTGATGTTTTTTCACGGACAGGGACCTGCACCGAAAACAACGGAAATTATCAACTCCGGTACCGATATGGCCATTGCCTGGAGTGATGACCTGGTCACCTGGGAATGGCCCGGAAAAAAGAAATAATACCAGAATTATGAGTGTGTGATAAAGCTTAACTACGAGTAAGATGAAGAAAATAGTAATAACCCTTTTATTGATCGGACTGCTTTTCGATCTAAAAAGTCAGACCGCCATTACGCTTGACGCCAATGATGTCAAAACCACCATGAGCGGCAGAGGTGCTGGATTTTGTAATTCGTTCATCACAGACAGACCAGAATTGACACCAAACATTCGGAAAACCGGAGCTACTACGCTACGTTTTCCCATGGGAACACTAGGTGTCAATTATCTTTTTCACAATAATGACTTAGGATACGAGGATTTGGCGGGTTCATCGCCTACCCTACGTCCCAGGGCATGCACTACCGATGAGAAGTTTTCCAGTTTGGATGATATCAATAGGGAAACGCTGGAGTTCAATTCGGATCTGCTGGATTTTGATGAATTCATGACGATGTGTGCAGAGGTAGGTGCAGAACCTGTCATCATGCTTAGTTCGCAGGGCGACCTGCTGGAAGGAAGTACCATTACCAAAGATCAGCTAATTCGCAATGCAATTGAGTGGGTTCAATACGCCGAAGACAAAGGATACGACATTACGTATTGGGAATTTGGAAATGAAGTTACCTTCCACCAAGAGAAAAGTAAAATCACCTCAAGTGAGTATGTGGATCGATACCTCCTTTTGCAGCGAGAAATGAAAAAAATAAATCCTGATCTGAAACTAGGATTTGGTTCACTCGGGTTTGAGAATAGCATCACGATTCCTGAATTAGCCAAGTATCCGCAATTTATGCGCAATTTGGATTTTTTTGTTGCTCATCAATACAACGGCGATACCGATTCATATGAAAAATGGAGAAACCTTACCAAAGACATTATCAATAATGAGATAGATAATCGGCAGGATTTAATAAGAGTGATAAAGAGAACCATCAACTTATTGGATCAACTCTCTTCCACTTATCCAAATCTTCTTAACATGGATTATCTGATTACTGAGCACAGTCCTCTAAGAAGTAGTTGGGCAGAAGGCGGTCAACACATTACACAATCATTGTATGGTTTTCAGCAAGTCATGAACCTATTTTTATATGACCAGCGAGTCAAGTACACCCATTTTTGGGTAACTACAAGCCCGTGGGGAAACAGGGAAACGTTTGATGGAGATGCCGAGGCATTTAATCCGCTTAGCGACTGGGAAATCACTCCGCAAGGGATGCCTATTTTATTATTTAACGAATTTATCCTGGATAATCTCATTCAGCCGGTAGTCAACGGACTTACGGGGGTCTATGCCACCTCTTCTTCGGATGGAGAACAATTGACTTTGCTGATTCTAAATAAGGACGATCAAACGGTTGACGTTAACATTTCGGTTAACAACTATACAGGATCGACAGAGAACACCCAATGGGTTTACTCGGGCAATGGACATGAATACGATAAAAACCCAGTACTACGAAAATTTGAGAGTGTCAGCGTGAATAACAATGTAATATCGGCAAGTTTGGAACCCATTTCGCTGACGATTGTGCAACTAGGAGCATCACCTGGTACAGGTACGGTACCTTCCATCCCTAGTACCCCTCAAATAACCGTTATCCCCGGTTTAGGTGCAGCAAATGACATCAGTTTTGAAGCTGCCACCGATGCAAATTTCTATGAATTGCAGCGCAGTATTGGTGATGGTGCGTTTGAAACGCTTGTTTTCCTAGATTCCCTGGAGCTGACCTACGTCGAAACCCCGGTGAATTCCGCGGAAACCTACAACTATCGCATAAGGGCCGGAAATGAGTTTGGATATTCTGATTACTCACCCATAGCAGTTGTTCAGCCAGACATGAATGCGTCCTCAACCGGTTTTCGATTGTTCAATAGTCAAGGTACCGATGTAGTATTGGATGGAGCCAACGACATGATCTCTAAGCAATCCAATGATGTCAACGCTCAATCGCAAGAGTGGGCCATACAGTTTGTGGGTGAAGACGCTTTTAAGATTCAAAATCTAGCAAATGACCAGTTTTTAGCCGCTACAAGCGGTGAATCTGTGACGTTATCCGCTGATAATGCCAGCGATGACCTACTTTGGGAAATTGAATTGATTAGCGGTAGCACCTATTTCATTAAATCCGTATTAAACGGCAACTACCTGGCAGGGACCGGTCAAAATCCGGGCACAGCCATTCGTACCGAACCCTTTCTAGGCTGGCTGAGACAAGAATGGACATTTAAAAATGCAGACGGAAGTGACGATGACGACGCCATACTCAACTCCATTTTCAACGGAGGCTTTGAGATAGGTGAATTGACCGGCGATCCGAGTAACTGGGTCAGATCTACGAACTTCTCGGACGCCTTCATGCAAACCAGACAGGGAAGTTGGTCTCCTTTCGGCCTCACGCCAAATGGGAACAGGGCTTATGGACTCA
>JBCCIX010000509.1:0-3434 GCA_039028075.1 Bacteroidota bacterium
ACCTACTCTTCATTTACCGGTACATCAATGGCTTGTCCCCATGTATCAGGTGTGGCTGGATTGATCATATCTCAAAATATTGGGGCAATTACACCCGAACAGGTTTGGGCAAGGCTGGTGCAAACTACGGATCCCCTTCCAGGATTGGAATTTCTTGGAAGCGGAAGGTTAAATGCTTTCGCCGCTCTTCAACAGGATGATGGCATAGCCCCGGATGCCATCACAGATCTTACCGTCGGTGACAAAGACCTTTCCAGTGTGCTATTGCAATGGACGGCCCCTTCTGATACCGGAAATGGCTCTGCTACCTCATACGACCTTCGTTACAGCACGGCGGTAATAACACCTGATAATTTCGACGATGCAATTCAAGTTGAAGGTCTTTCGGGAGCAGCAGTAGCAGGAACCGCCGAAACATTTACGGTTTCAGGTCTCATGCCGTCCACTACGTATTACTTTGCTGTTAAGTCTTCAGACTTTTTTGGTAATGCATCCGATATCAGTAACGTCGCCTCGGAGACTACTGATGATCCACCAACAGCTTCTATTGAACCTACTTCACTTTCTTCAGATTTGATTTCGGGAGATTCGGAAACGCAAAGCATACTATTAACGAACTCTGGCAGTGGCCCTTTGGCATACAGTGTGTCTTTAGGTGGTACTGTTTTTACCCCAGCTACCAGTGCTACTTCCACTCCCAAGGTGCTCAAATCCGGTTCCAAACTCTTGTCTTCTACAAAAGCGCTTAGCGGTACGGCTTCACTACTGGCTGGAGATCAATATGCTACGGGATTTGAAGATGAATTCAACCTAGGTGACCTGGATGGGCAGAATGGGTGGTCATCGAGCTTTGAAGATTGGACGGTAGCTAACGTAGACCCTTTTGATGGTTCGAATCATTTATTAAGTATCTCTGAATCCTTACCGGAAGGTGAAAGTGTTTCGCTCGCCTTTAGCCCTGATGTTGGTGTTGGCTCGGAAGATTATTCTTCTGTTAATGCCAAACTCAAAGTGGATAATGATGGAGTAACCTGGCAGTTCGTACCTCAGTCTCCTACTACGGAGTTAGTAGTTACCCGGTTGAGCTTCGATGCTGACGGAGGCCTGAGTATTCTTGACGGTGATGTGAGTGATTTTGTAATTATTCCTACAGAAGTACCTGAGGGCTATTTCGACCTTAAGATGATTATCAATAGAACCACATTCGATATGAATGTATATTTTGATAACGAACTCGTTTATGTAGGTAAAGCCATCACAGGCGATATCGAACAGGTGGTTGTATTATCCCTAATGGAGCAAGAAGGTAACGAGTTTTTGATGGATAATTTGACGATTTTTGATGGAGTTCTGGATACCTTTCCATTTTTAAGTTCTAGCGTTTCTGATGGTATCGTTGCAGGTGGAGACGAGCAAGAAATAGATATACGTTTTGACGCGGCCGGTCTTTTTGGAGGCACGTATGTAAATGAAGTCCAGATTTCTACCAACGACCCGGTAAATCCTGAATTTATCGTTCCGGCGGTACTTAATGTAACAGGCACCGGTAAACCCGTTATCTCCGTAGATCCGGAAACGCTCGACTTTGGTAATACTTTCGTTGGAGGTTCAGTACGTCAGGAATTGATCATCACCAATAGCGGCACTGAGATTTTAACCGTCACGGACCTCAGTACTTCTGGTGATTTTAGTGTGGAAAGTACGGCATTTTCCTTACTTCCATTTACTAGCAACATTATTGAGGTGTCCTTTTCTCCCACTGCGTTAGGTGCAGTAGACGGAGATCTGATCATCACTAACAATGACGCAGATAATCCTCAACTTATGGTAAGTTTATCGGGTAACGGTGTTGAAGCCCCAATAATTGCGGTTGATCCCAGCGAGCTATCCGTTGCACTTGATCGGGGTACTTCTACTTCTGAAACGCTAACGATCACAAATAACGGTGTAGCTCCTCTTGATTTCCTTATTGAAGTAGGAGATGCTTCTGAGGAAGTTTCTTCCGTACAAATAGACATAACTCCGTCTGACAAGACATTGAACGCATCCAACGCACGGGTTAAACAGCCCGTTTCTAATTCTTTTTCGGGTTTACAACTCACCTCAGATGTTAGATTGAGTACCGGAGAATTAAGTGTTTTAATACTCACACCTGACGATGATGTATCCGATTTAGCAGGTACTTTCGGTGCTTTTCCTGATCTAAATGTCATGACCTATCCGAAAGCCGATCTTCCCGGAATAGCATTAGATGATCTAACCCCTTATGACCTTGTGGTCACCAGCAATAACACCCAATGGCTTGCTTCAGGTGCCGTAGATCCGGCTCTAGTTGGTAATTTGCTCGCTGACTATATTGATCAAGGAGGTAAGGTTATAGCTAATTGCTTTGCTTATGACTATGATGCATGGGCTTTAGCAGGTCGATTTATTACGGAAGGTTACGGACCGTTTACAGGAACGAGTACAGATTCTTTCGGAGAAATATCATTAGGTACGATTCATGCCCCTGATCACCCGGTAATGGAAGGTGTCACCTCAATAATGAATAGTTATCTGTGGCAAAATCCATCGTTAGCCGAAGGCGCCATTTTACTAGCTGATTGGTCTGATGGGACTCACTTCGCAGCGGCCAATGAAAACGTGGTGGCGCTTAATATTTTACCTAGTGATGGTAATGGAGTACCTGGTTGGTCAGGAGATCTCGCTACGCTTTATCATAATGCCGCCCTTTGGTTAACCGGTTCAGGATTTGTATCCGTGGACGTAGAAGAGGGCACCTTAGCTCAAGGAGAGTCCGCCGAGGTTACGGTAACCATTAGTGCTGAAGGTCTGGAAGCAGGTTTTTACGAGGCGCTGATTACCGTGTCCTCGAATGATCCGGTCAATGGAGCCGTCGGCGTACCGGTAGGACTTACGGTTATTGGTCCGGTAATAGCTGCTAACCCTGCCCAGTTAGAAGCCTCAGTGTTAAAAGGGCTATCTGAAACGCAGACCTTAACCATAAGTAATAATGGTTCAGCCGATGCCGAATTTATAATTGATATCGTCAATGGTTCCGATTCTGAAGATGTGAGTTTAACAGTGGATAATGCACCTCCTAGAACAGCGCAATACAGTGGACTTGCCCTTGACTTTTCTGCTCCGGTAGATAAAGGTATTGCGCAGCGAGCGTCGGGTGACGAGGTATACGCTACAGGTTTTGAAAACTTTTCAGTAGGCAACATCAATGGTCAACAAGGCTGGGTAGGTCAATTTGGTAATTGGAGTGTGGAAAATGCTTTGCCTAAAAGCGGCGCCCAACATTTTGAAGGACTCTCAGATGGTTTAGGACAATCGATAGCGTTTACACCAATTTTTAGCTTAGGTGAGGCAGAAATCACCACTGCTGCCATGGACATTTATCTGGAAGATGGTGTTTCCTGGTGGATATC
>JBCCIX010000510.1:0-3421 GCA_039028075.1 Bacteroidota bacterium
AAAAATACGGCTATAGTCATTGATGAGCACTACATACCTAGCTTTAAACCTTCTAAAGTTTTTGTTGATAAGATAAGAAGTAGCAACAAGGTGACAGAGGTCAATGAATAGTTTTTGTTAATGGGCTCTTATTCATGAACTTTATTGCTTGATGAATAAGGTATGTTAAAGACACGTCTAATATTAATTGTGACCACTCTAGGTATTATTTATTTGCTGTTTTTGCTGCCTAAAACAGTAGTAGATAATGAAACGGAGGCTCTATCAGGTGACACTGAAGAGATTCCGATAGAAGAAGATCCGCATACCGGAGACATTTCTAAGGAAAATAAGAAAGCAATTGATAACCTAAGAGGTCAATTTTCAGATAGTGATGATTTTGAAAAAAATCTTAACTTTGCAGACTCTTTGGCAAAGCTGTATATTTCGTTGAATAAGTATGACAGTGCTGCAAAGTTCTTTGAGATAATTGCTGAAAAAGTGCCTACCGTTGACAATTGGGTAAAGACAGGTAACACTTATTACGAAGCTTTTGGATTTGCTATGAACGCTGCCAAGCGTTCGAATATGGCTGAAAAAGCACGTTTTTACTTCAACAAAGTGTTGGAAAAACAGCCGGATAATCTTGGAGTTAAAAATAAAGTGGCCATGACGTTAGTGTCATCTCCAAATCCGATGCAGGGTATCCTAATGTTACGAGAAATTCTGCAGCAGGATCCCAACAACGAACAGGCTACCTTTAATCTAGGGGTCTTGTCAATGCAATCGGGTCAATACGGGAAAGCGGTTGAGAGATTTGAAAGCCTAGTTACCTTACATCCTGAGAATACCCAAGCGCGTTTCTTTTTGGGAATTAGCTTACTTGAAATCGGCAATAAAGAAAAAGCCAAAGAAGAATTATTGTTAGTAAAATCTATGGATGAAGATCCGTCAGTCCAGGCTACGGTAAATTCATACTTAGAAGATCTTTAATAAAATATTGTTTAACCATCCGTCAGTTGGCGGATTAAATTTGACATTATGCCTTGCGGTAAAAAAAGAAAAAGACATAAGATCGCGACTCATAAGCGAAAAAAGAGACTTAGGAAAAACAGACATAAGAAAAAATAATTTTTTGCTCATAACGTGAGCCATTTCTTTAGTTAATCAAAGTTTCATTTTTAAATCCATTTGTTTTGAGCAATGAATTAGTAATAAATTCAACTCAAAATGGATCTCGTATAGCCCTACTAAAGGATAGAAGTCTGGTGGAGTTTCATCAGGACGAAGACAGCACCCAATTTATAGTGGGTGACATCTATTTGGGTACGGTAAGAAAGGTAGTTCAGGGATTGAACGCTGCTTTTATCGACATAGGTTATGAGAAAGATGCTTTTTTACACTATTTAGACTTGGGTCCCAAATTCAGTTCACTGCAAGCCTATACAAAACAGGCGCTGAATAAAAAGAATGCGTCAAGTAAACTTGATAATTTCAACATAAGGCCCGATATCGATAAGCATGGAAAGATTACTGACATTCTTTCCAGAAACCAGCAAATACTGGTACAAGTAGTAAAAGAGCCAATTTCTACCAAAGGGCCACGATTATCCTGTGAGTTATCATTAGCGGGAAGATATTTGGTACTTGTACCATTTTCCAACACCGTTAATGTTTCGAAAAAAATAGTAAGCGGAGAGGAACGAAAACGCTTACTTAGGCTTGTATCTTCTATTAAGCCTGCCAATTTTGGCGTTATCATCCGTACGGTGGCTAAAGGCCGCGACGTGAAGGAGCTAGATGCCGACCTCAGAAACCTCGTAGAATCCTGGAAAAAGGGAGTTAAGAAGCTCAAGATAGCCAAACCTCGTGAGAAGGTGATCGGTGAAATGAGTAAAGCTTCCGCACTAATCAGAGATGTTCTTAATGAATCTTTCGACAATGTATTTATCGATGATAAAGAAATCCACGCTGAAGTCAAGGATTACATAAAAACCATAGCACCTGATAAAGAGAAGATTGTAAAACAGTTTAACGGCAGAACCAAGATCTTCGAGCACTTTGGCATAGAAAAACAGATAAAATCGGCTTTTGGTCAGTCGGTCAGCTTGAAAAGAGGAGGTTACCTAATCATAGAGCATACGGAGGCGCTTCATGTCATTGATGTAAATAGTGGCAACAAATCGAATAGAGAAGAGGGTCAGGAAGCAACTGCGTTGTCGGTCAATATAGAAGCAGCCAAAGAAATAGCCCGTCAACTTCGTCTTCGTGATATGGGAGGAATCATAGTGGTCGACTTCATTGATATGAAGCGAACGGATAATAAGAAATTAGTCTTCAAAACCATCAAGGACGAAATGGCCTCCGATCGGTCAAAATTCACGGTGTTGCCTTTATCCAAGTTCGGGTTAATGCAGATCACCCGTCAGCGGGTGAGGCCTGAAATGAACATAACCACTCGTGAGGTATGTCCTACCTGTAATGGCTCTGGGAAGATCAGTGCTTCTATACTGGTATCCGACCAGATCGAACGCAATATTGAATACTTGCTCAGCAAGCAGAACGAAAAAGACATTAGCGTGGTATTGCACCCATTCATTTACGCTTACTTTACTAAAGGCACTATGTCTAGGCGCCTGAAGTGGTACCTCAAATATTTCAAATGGGTGAAACTTGTTCAGGACTCTTCAATCCCTATAACTGACTATAAGTTTTACAACAAGCTTGGCGAAGAGATAGATGTGAATGTGAATTGATTTAAGTCTTACCGGTTTTAAAAATAGTTGGGCTTTTACAGCGTAGTCGAAGCCCTCAGTAGTTAAGTTGTTCAGATTCCAGAACTCACGACCCAGCGTTTATCTTTTGTTGACGGTAATAAAATATTCCGAGTTGTAAGTCCGTCCCGAAACGATCAGGAGATAAGTGAGGCCGAAGAAAAGCGAAGGCTCACGAAAGGATGGATTTATAAGTCACTTAAGATCAAAAAGTTTTGTCGGGAGGTGCTCTATTTATCATTTTTTATGAAATGAGAATCGCTGATTTTCTAGATATCATTTATGGTTAGTATTACAGAAGTGTGTACTTTCACATTTCCGTAAAAAAGTGTTGCAGATAAGATTATGGAAAACGCGTAATTTTTTCCTCGGCTACCTTGCATATTAATAGTATAATTCTACCTTTGCACTCGCTTTTGAGAGAAGGGGAAAAGGAAGAGAGGAAAGTGGGAGTTGAAACGCCCCGAGTTATGATGGGAAGATAGAGAAAGAGAAAGGCAAACGGCCGAGTAATGGAGGTATTGAACAAAAGGAAAAAAGGTCGAAAAGTCGGCCGGCTTTCAGACAGGTTTAGCAGCGATAAGATTTTCAAAAAAATCAAATAAACGCTTGGGGCACATAGCGAAGAGCAAGTAGCCTAAAAACCACAATTCCTGATACGTAATGAG
>JBCCIX010000511.1:0-3413 GCA_039028075.1 Bacteroidota bacterium
CGGTATAAAATTATTCTCTTGATATAATCTAATTTTCAGGCAGCATGTCTATTTAACTGGATATATGGTGTTCCTCTATGGACTACGGCAAATACCCTAGAAATAATTTTGTTTCTTATGATGTTTTGAGTTGACATTTTACTTTTTCCTTCTTTTAACCTGCGTTGATAATATGTTTTCATTTCAGGGTTGTAGAGAATAGCACTTGAAGCAGCATTGGAGAGAAGGACTTTCATTCTTTTATTGGCTAAATGGGAGATTTTATCTTTTCCTTTAAGGCTTGATCCAGACCTGTAGGAGAATGGAGCTGTGCCACTATAAGAAGCAAAAGCCCGCCAGTTATTAAAAGCGGTAAACCCATTGGTGTAAACGATGAAACTAATTCCTAAAATAAGCCCTACACCTTTTATAGAAGTAGTTAGCTCATAGAGCTTTTTTAACTGATCATCCTCCTGGATGATCGAGTTCATTTCAGTTTCCACTATTTTAATCTGTTCGGTCAGCTTTTTTATTAGTGCCTTTTGCGACCTAAACCAAACTGGGTTTTGTGTTTCAGGAAAGATGCGTTTCATCTCTTTGAGAGAATTGAGATATCCTGCTTTTTGTTTGACCATGTTTTCTCTTAAACCTAATAAGCTTTTTAACTTCAATAATGATTTTGAAGGAAGTTGGTAGGTTTTGATTTCTCCTTTGCGATGGAATGCATATTTACTTATATCCATGGCATCGGCCTTATCATTCTTGCCCCTCCTAATTCCCATCGATCGTTTTACTTCTAAACCAGCTACCATACAAAATGGTAACTGTTCCTCGCTAAGGAAAATGGCCAGGGGCAAGGAGTACAGTCCGGTGTGTTCAAAACAAAGAATCACTTCATCCTCATTAAATTTATTCACCCAATTAATAAGTGCTTTAAACCCCGGTTTTTGATTTTTGAATTGCTGATAAGACTTGTTTTGATAGTCATAGGCATCCAAAGTAAGTTTACTTACGTCAATACCTATGGCATTTTTAAACCCTTTCATCTTTTTCTTAATTTAATTGCACAAACTAACACCTTTAACAGGCCTGGAAGCCTAAAATTCTAACTGGTTCTTAGGCAACTAGAGAAAGAATGGGGACTAATACGACATATAGGTCGATTGCCTGTAACGAAGTGAAGTTCACCCCATTCTTTTTTATACTTAAAGATATCCACACTATCCACAAGTTATCAAATCTCCCCCTTTGCAAACCCCCTCTAATTCTTACAACAATAACTATAATTAGTAATAGTGCTATTATGAGGTAAATCTAAAGGTAACGCAGTGGAGATATCTTAGCCACGCAGCAAGTAACCGCACTTTGTCGAATCCTTTAAGTGTAATATTTACAACAACTCTCTCACGCCATCCTTAAACTCAAACAGCGTTTTGATTTCGTCTGCGGTCAGGCTTCTATTATAAATCGACACTTCATCCATAAGCCCAATGTAACCCAGCCCTAAGATAATATTCGATTTTTCATACTCCCAGGTAAACGGATCCATGATGTTCGATCGGGTGCCCACCAGCTTTCCATTCAGATAAAGCTGGGCCTCACCGTTATCCGTATTTAAATGTGAAAAGTTGATAAAAACGTGCGTCCATTCACCTTTGGCAAAGGGCGGCTCTTTCACCACAGGCAGCTGCTCAATAAAAATGAGATTTTCGTTATCAGGCCCTTCAGGTGTTGGGTTCCAAACGGCTCGGTCTCCTATAACCCCTAAACGGAAATCACGGGGGTTTTCTTTCGTAAAGTCCACCCAGAAGGCGGCATCGTTATAACTGACGTCTGTAATTTGAATGGGGTCGCAGTAGCCGGGTTCCAGATCGGTGGCCGGATCAAGGCTCAACCAGAAGGAAATGGCTCCGTTCCAGTCATTGGTAGCGTAGGCAATGTTTTTCTCACTTCGGTACAAGATATAACCCGGACTTCTTTCGGTAAACAACAAACCATCTCCATAGCGCCCCTGATCTTTAGCGATGCTGATGTCCGGTTTGTGCAATCCCGCTTTCGCCGAATCTATAGATTTTACGGGAGAGGTATACAGCTTTTTGTCACCCAGGGCGAAATCAGCTTCAATTCCATAGTCGAAAGAAGCGTAAAAGGTTAAAGCATATCTCAGTGCTTCATTGGGATTAACTTTTGATTCTTCCGGGATCTCTGATTTTTTAGGACTACAGCTGAAACCCAGGACTACAATGAAAAATAGTGTGGATAATAAAGCTTGATTATGTCGTTTGGATGGCCTGTTCATACTATGGTTCTGTATTTTCATCGTAAACTAGTACATCCTACAAAATTAAGAGCCAGAATGATCGAATTTATGATGAAGGGTAGGTAATTCCTTTACGTCCGATTTGGCCTACTTGCTAAGTCTTTGGCACACAGACCGGAAGTTTTGAGTTATAGAAGTGGTCTATTTACTCTGTCATCTCAACATGCTCCAGAATAAACATAACTCAAACTTAGCTAGATGTTCCATAATGTACCTACTCACCGATGTAAGGATATTTGTGCTGCAGGTGGAGGCTAAAGATATGTAAAAAGGGATACCATCTGATATCCCCTTTTTCCACAGCTACAGCTACTTACCAGTACTGTCCTTTCGATTACTGCGTATATGTTCCTTAACTTTTACAGTCTTTCCTCCAACTTTCTTGGTATGAGCTGGAATTCTATTGAATTTTTTACCATCCGAATCTTTGGCCATTTATTAACACCTCCTTTCTTTTGAATATTTGTTTAGCTTTTAAAAAGAGGGAGCTGTTTCTCCCTCTCAAATTATGCTGCCTTAAGGTTTTGATTAGCCTTAATTAATTTCAAGGGCAAGCCTCTAAGCCATTCGTCATTTATCAACAATTCAAAAGAATATTGACCTTCTGCTTCGAATTTCAAATTATTGAACCTCATAACAAGATTGACAGAAGAGTAATTAGATCCATCCATAGGATTCATTACTGTCAAGTTGCCGTCAATTTTATTGAGCTCTTTGCCATTTTTGTCAATTAAGCGAATGATCACTATATGATTCCCAGTTTCTTTATTTGAAAATCTCAGTCTCAAAGAAAGAGCACAAATCGGTTGAATTACTGGGAACGTGCTTGAGTTTATGGCATCAAAGGTTCCAACAATCGTTAGCTTACCGTTAAAGTTTTCAGCATAATCACTCAGCGTAAAAATTTCGACCTCCATGTGATTATCAAATTAACGATGTCGTTCAAAAAAGGGATTGAACAACTTCCTCCCTGAAGCAGGGATTCCGCGTTTAAAAATTGAGTGTTTGCTGTCTAAAATGGTCATCTAAGGCACACTTTTTCATTTTCTGCACCCTTGATCGTTTGGGTGTTGGTTCTTTTTCGATGAGAATAAGTGCGGTTTTAGCGATGATA
>JBCCIX010000512.1:0-3405 GCA_039028075.1 Bacteroidota bacterium
GATGACAACTATGTTCGGCAGCATTGATGACCCGGAGCTGTTTTCAAAAGCGCTAAAGAAAGCTCAAGTTGATTACAAATTACACGTTGACGGCGCTTATGGCGGCTTCTTTTACCCATTTTCAGCTAAAGAAAGTAACTTAAACTTCTCGAATCCAGAGGTATCCTCTATTACGCTGGATGCTCATAAAATGCTTCAAGCTCCCTATGGAACAGGTATTTTCCTGAGTCGGAAAGGTCTCATTCAATACGTAAATACAGCTAGTGCGAGTTACATTGAAGGAGAGGACTTCACAGTAATTGGTAGCCGATCAGGTGCAAACGCCATCGCAGTTTGGATGATCTTAGCAACCTATGGACCTCACGGATGGTACGAAAAAGTTCTGGTCTTGTTGAACAGGGCCAACTGGTTATGTCAGCAGTTGGACGCCCTTAGAATCAACTATTTCAGAGCATCAACTTCCAATATTGTAACCATACCATCGAATCAAGTCAAAAGTGAGCTTGCACACAAGTATGGACTCGTCCCGGATGATCATAAAGCCGCAAAATGGTACAAAGCGGTAATTATGGACCATGTTACCGTAGAAAAGATGCAGCCATTTGTAGATGATATAAAAAACTCGAGGAATACAAGTAGATCTACATGAGTAGCATAACATGTTAGTTCAAAATTTGATCATGCCTTCGCAGACCTATGAATGAGTCAGAAAGGCTGAGCTACCCGATTGGTCGATTCAAAAAAAAACGACCACAAAATGAGGCTTGGCAACTCAAAAATTAAGAAACGTAGTTGGTCTTGTTATAGCGATTTAGTGAGGAGAAAAAAACTGCTTCTTAGGTGTGAAATTTAATCCCGTTCACATCACTTTCTCACAGAATGACTAAAATCAATATCTTAGCTACCATGGTAAGAGCTTTCTTTCTCCTTATTTTAATCTGTTTTTCTTGTCAACATTCTGTGAAGGACAGGTTACTGATCGCCACGGCTGCCAATATGCAAACTCCAATGCAAACGATAGTGGAAGAATTTGAAGAAGCTAATAATACAAAATGTACGTTGGCCGTCGCCTCCTCCGGAAAGCTAGCCTCTCAGATTCAAAAAGGGGCACCATTTGATTTGTTTCTTTCGGCAGATACGATTTATCCTTACCAGTTGTTTGAAGAACGACTCACCATTGGCACCCCTACGATCTATGCTTATGGCGCATTATGCCTTTGCTCTATGCGTCCGGATGGCGATATTGAGTTTACCGAAGATTATCTTGCCGCTTTCGATAAATTAGTGATCGCTAACCCCGATGTGGCTCCCTACGGTAAAGCCTCAAAAGAGGCCTTAGAGCGTATGTATCCTGATTACGGCAATCATCTGGTTGTTGCTGAGAGTATTGGGCAGGCTGCTTTGTTTATCAGGACCCGGTCGGCTGAATTGGGAATTCTATCGAAATCCATGAGAAAAGCCATTGAAGAAAGTGGAGGCCAATGCAAAGAATTGGATCAGTCTCTATATGCACCCATTGCACAAGCGGTGGTTGTTCTCAAAAGCTCAAGTCAAAAAGAAGCTGCACTGGATTTTAAGCATTTTCTGCTTTCTGATCGGGGAAAGGAAATTTTAAATAAATTCGGATTTAGCCGATGAATCGCTTTCGGGCCACTACTAGAGAAATAAGAATCCGTAGCTTACTTTCACTGATCACAGTAGGCGTGCAGGATAGACAATTTGTAACTGCTATTATCGATACATCTGAAATCGTGCTACTACGTAAAATCAGTCAGTCAGTAGAAAGTGAACTACTTACAGGAAAAGAACTTCTGGTCTTAAGTCAGCAAAATGCTATCCTTGGAGCGATCTCGGAACTGACCGATGGCGAAATTTTATCTAAGGTTACGGTAGAGACCTGTCTAGGCAAGGTAATTGTTCAGGTTGAGCGTAGCGCCATCACCAGATTCGCGCTCAAGAAAAATGATTCTGCATTCGCCTTAGTTAGGACTAACGAAATGGTACTTCACTATGATTGATTGGCAGCCATTACTATTGACTTTACAATTGGCCTTGGTGACAACAATTGTATTGTTCCTCTTAGCTGTCCCCCTAGCTAACCTGTTGGCTTCGGCCGAAGGCCGATGGAAGCCGATTGTGGAAACGTTAATTAGTATGCCATTAGTGCTCCCTCCTACCGTAGTTGGGTTTTACTTATTGCTTGCCTTCAGTCCCAACTCCGCTGTGGGAAGCTTGTTGAACAACATTTTTGGACTACGACTAGCCTTTTCCTTCGAAGGTCTTGTGGTTGCCTCTCTCATCTACAGCCTTCCTTTTATGGTGCAACCGCTACAAGCAGGTTTCAGTGCCATCCCTAAAAGTCTGATCGAGGCGGCTGAAACTATGGGTAAGACCAAATGGCAAATCTTAATTAAAATTTTGCTGCCTAATATGAAGCCGGCAGTGATTACAGCCATAGTGTTATCCTTTGCACATACGATAGGCGAGTTTGGAGTGGTGCTAATGATTGGCGGGAACATTCCCGGGGAGACTAGGGTGGCGTCTATTGCTATTTATGACCAGGTGGAAGCCCTAAACTACAATCTAGCCAATACATATTCCTTAATTCTTGTTGTGCTTTCATTTTCTATTCTGTTCCTTATTTATTCTATAAATAGAAATTCGCGTAAAAGGATCACTCTATGATCGAATGTAAGGTCACAAAACGTCCAAAGATTCCTTCGAGCATATCGGAATTTAAATTTGATTTTTCGATTAAATCAGGGTCTTTTACCGCTATTTACGGAGAGTCAGGCGCAGGAAAGACATCACTATTACGTATAATCAGTGGCCTACTGAAACCGGATGCCGGCAGTATCATTTGCAACGGCACGACTTGGTTCGAGTCTATCCAACGAATCCACCTAACTAGTAGTAAGCGAGGAGTGGGTTTTGTATTCCAGGATTGTGCTTTATTTCCCAATATGTCGGTTCGTGAGAATCTTGAATTTGCCTGTACCAAACATTCATCTCCCAAGATCTTGAGTGAAGTAATTGAGGTTATGGAGCTTGGCAATCTTAGCAAACACCTACCTTCTCAATTATCGGGTGGACAGCAACAACGCGTAGCTATAGCCAGAGCGATTGCACAGGAACCAGAACTACTTCTTTTAGACGAACCGTTTTCCGCTTTGGATCTGTTGATGCAAACCAAAATTCAAGGCTACCTGACCCAAATTCACAAAGAACTTCAGTTAACCACACTCTTGGTTACCCATGATATTAGTCAGATTAGGAAAATGGCAGATCACGTACTTTTCGTTGAAAAGGGTAGTGTAGTCAGGTCAAAAGCTGTGGATAAGGCTTTTAGCAACACTAGCCGGAGCGAAAAATTTCAACTTTTAGGCAAAATTATGCAAATAAGAA
>JBCCIX010000513.1:0-3389 GCA_039028075.1 Bacteroidota bacterium
AAAAGCATGGGCCTTTATTGTAGCCTATATGATGGGAATACATAATGCCTACAAAGAAGTTCAAGACGACCCGGAAGAAATTATTTATACTGTTGATGATATTGAAGAACCAGAAGATAGTTCTCCTAAAGATTGACCGTATATCAGAAAACACTACCTAATTGAGCTTGGCTGCTTGACTCAAGGTAAAATTTCATTATTCTCATTACCCATTAGTAGCTAATAGGGATCAATAAAAATCCTCGATTGAGGCACTTCTGCCGCTGATCAACAAACGCAAAGGGAGATGGCGGTAGTGCTCCCGATAGTTCAATTGAGCCACTACCTAGTCCTTGTGGCAAGCCTCAACCCAAGGGTAATCCGCGGTATCTTTTCGGGTATCTCTGTATTCATTATAAAAAGCTGACCTGGCTGCGGCTTTGTCGGCTTTTTCCGACTTGACCCACCCTAAGATAATGTCCACTTTACCTATTGTGAAGCATCGAGGTAACACCAGAATAGTCTTTCAAAACGATTTGTACTCTGCTCAAAAACACAATTAATAAGCTACGACAGTAGTGAAGGTTACCAATTCGAACCCGAAATTCTGGACATTTGAAGCCTCGCGTAAATGAGTTTTTAAGTTGCTGATACAAAATCAACCGGTATTATGTTTTACTATTGATCAGTACAATCTGCTCAATGTTACCGATGACCACTGCTTCGAATTGAAAGACAGGAATTACCTTAGCAACTCGCAAATACCATCTTAAAGCAACAATAATGACCGAAAACAAAAAAAACATCAAAATCGCTGTATTCAATACAAAAAAATGGGTCTTCGACTCTTTTTCTACCGCTAATAAAATCTACCAATATGAATTGGACTTCCAAGAAGCCAGGCTTTATTCCAAAACTACTATGTTGGCAAGGGGTAGTGATGTGGTGTGCGCCTTCGTAAACGATGAACTGAAAGCAGATGTTTTAGAAAGTCTAAAAGAAAACGGGGTAAAATTAGTAGCACTACGATGTGCCGGATTTAATAATGTAGACATCAAGGCTGCCAAGGAGTTAGGCATTGAAGTAGTACGTGTGCCTGCCTATTCCCCGTATGCGGTAGCTGAACACACGCTTGGTCTGATTCTTTGTTTGAATCGAAAATTTCATAAAGCGTATTCTAGGGTTCGGGATGGAAATTTTGCGCTTGACGGATTACTCGGGTTCGACCTGCACGGCAAGACCATCGGCGTGATAGGTACGGGAAAAATAGGTGAGATATTTATTGACCTGGTCAAAGGTTTTGGCTGTACCGTTATTGCCTATGACCTGCATCAAAATAAAAAACTAGTTAAAAACGGTGTAACATACGTTCCACTGCGTGAACTCTACGGCAAAAGCGATATCATTAGTCTACACTGCCCTCTTACGTATGAGACCTATCATATGATTAACGCCATGGCTATCGATGAGATGAAGGAAAATGTCATGATCATCAATACAAGCAGAGGAAAACTCATTGATACTACCGCAGCCATTTACGGGTTAAAAAGTAAGAAGATAGGTTACCTCGGCCTGGATGTTTACGAGGAAGAAGAAGCACTCTTTTTTGAAGATCTGAGCGAAACGGTAATTCAAGATGATCAGTTCGTACGGCTTCAAACTTTCCCTAATGTACTTATTACTTCACATCAGGCATTCTTTACAAAGGAAGCTATTGGAAATATTTCCGCTACCACTTTTGAGAATGTGAAAAGGTTTTTTGAGAATGGTACAGCAGAGAATAGCGTTGTGAATTTGAGTTGATCTGAAGCAGAATGAATAGCGTATTTTCATTCGTCCCTATCCTCTTTCTGATCTGGTTGATGGTCAAGAATAAAAGCCTACCCTCCAACCAGGCACTCCCATTATCAGCGGCATTGTTGTACTTCATTACCCTTATCGTTTTTGAGTATGAGCCTAATCTTGTGCATGCAAACGTTGTTAGCGGGTTTTTAGTAGCCTGGACTCCCATTTTGATTATCGCGGGGGCTATATTCCTTTTCAAAACTATGGAAGAAACGGGAGGCATCAATATGATCAAAAAGTGGCTCAATGAAGTTACGGAAAATAAAGTCGCTCAACTCATGATTGTAGGGTGGGCATTTCCCTTCTTACTAGAAGGTGCCAGTGGTTTTGGTACCCCAGCGGCCATAGCGGCACCTGTACTAGTTGGGCTAGGCTATAAAGCCGTGCGAGTGGCGGTGTTGGTTTTGATCATGAATACGGTACCTGTCTCCTTTGGAGCGGTGGGAACACCTACATGGTTTGGTTTTTCAGCGATAGACTTAAGTGAATCCGAAACCTTAACCATTGCTTTTAATTCTGCCGCTATTCATTCAATCGCCTCTTTCTTTATTGTTATCATAGCTTTGCTTCAAATCGTTCCTTTCAAGAAAATTTTAGATGAGCTTATTTTCATAATACTAAGCATAGCACTCACGGTTATTCCTTATTTAATCGTGGCCAACTACAATTATGAATTCCCCGCTTTAGTTGGGGGTGTTACCGGGCTATTAGGTACCGTACTTCTTGCTAAAAAGAAGATTGGGTTAAAAAACTCGCCTACTAACGACATAGCCAAGGGGACTGGAAGTCATGTAAATACCAAACAACTGATTAAAGCCAGTTTTCCTCTTTGGGGAACCCTCCTACTTCTTATCCTTACCCGAGTACCTCAACTCGGTATCAAATCACTTTTGATTTCTGAGAATAATTCCTTCAGCCTTTCTTTGGGTACACTAGGAGATTTTTCTATCAGTAGCTCACTTGTACTGAGTTTAGAAAACATCTTTCAAACTGAAACCTCGTGGTCGCATAAACTCTTATACGTTCCCTCCTTACTACCTTTTGCTCTGGTATCATTACTTACCTTTTGGGTCTTCAGATCTTCGAGAAATGACATCAGCAGGGTATTTAATAAAACAGTCATCCAAATGAAAAACCCCGTTCTTGCGCTATTTGGTGCTTTGGTTTTCGTGAATTTAATGATGATGGGTGGCGACCGTTCGGCGGTTAATACAATTGGCAATGTACTCGCTAGTATCTCCGGCGATAGGTGGTCGTTTTTCGCCTCTTTTCTTGGAGCTTTGGGGTCATTCTTTTCAGGATCAGCCACCATTTCCAATTTGACTTTTGCAGGGATACAGAACTCCATAGCCATGGATACCGGTATTGACAGAACCGTTATTTTGGCATTACAATCTGTAGGAGCTTCATACGGTAACATGGTATGCATTAATAATATCGTGGCCGTCACTTCAGTGCTCACTTTGAGCAATCAAGATGGGGTCATTTTAAAGCAAGCCGGTCTTCCCGCTATGCTATACGGCGTAATAGCCGCTATAGCAGCCTGGATTTTATTTTAAAACAAG
>JBCCIX010000514.1:0-3386 GCA_039028075.1 Bacteroidota bacterium
AGCATCAAAGAAAATATGGTCAATTTCCCTACCAGTTCTCAACAAACCTCCACCAATATTCCAGCTGTATGTTTTCGAGCTATTTGTTTCCAAAGCGGTAAACGTGTAAATGGGAAACGTACCGGTTGTATCTAATCCTACCGCAAATTCCGCATTGCAACCATCAAATGTATTGCCCGTCGCTTCGTAGTTGGAAATCATAAAATAAATCAGACAGGCAAAGCTATACGTCAGACTGCCCTTGATGCCGTAATGTAGTTTCATGGTTACTGTTTTAGTGTTTGGTATGGAAACCCGCTCACTAATAAAATCCCCTATTTAATTTTAGAAAAAAACACCTACCTTAAGCCCGAAGCGATATCTACTACTCGAGTGATCAGTACTTGTGAAGTCGGAATTCAACCCTAATTCACCAAATGGAGCTAAAAAGTAACCTTCACTTAATGAGTTGCCCTTATACATTAGCGGTAGCTCGAGCCTAAAGTTTTGCAACGGAAAACGATAAGTAAGGGTTTGAGAGGCTCCATCTTCAGTGCTTCCTTCCGTGTCCATAATCGCGTCTGACCGAAATACCCAATCTATAGATAACCCTGCGTTAATTCCCAAGGTCAGGCGTTTACCCACAGAAAACGATTTACCAAGTAGTAAGGCCACACTCATTTGATGGAGTGCATTCGTTCGATCCACTTCCCTAACGACCTCACTGTCCGTAAAGGTGGAGTCTATAATGTATACCGGTATCCGTTGTTCGTTTTCAATAATAAAAAAAGTGGATACGGTATCCACTTGAAGCTGTGTTAGCGTTTCGGTCTTCGAAAAATTAATATTCTGCTGCGCATATTGGTAGGCAATACCTAATTCAAGATAAAAGTTTTTGAGCCTGTATTGGTAAGATAGTCCTAAAGAGGCTCCAAACAACGAGGCATCTGTTCTTTTCCAAATCGTTGGTGCCAGGTAAGACAAAAAGTGATGATCGTTTTTCGGCTTTGTATAATAGGTAATCGTGTCGTAAATGAGAACCTCCTTTTCTAAATACGTAGTATCATAAACTTGCCGGATTTCATATTCTTCAACCGTGACGGTGTCGTAAAAGACATTAGTTTCATGGATAACAACCGTATCGTAGACTATCGGTTTTGGCTTTGGCATGGGTGACACTTCAGCCATCTCTCCCACCCTCTTTTTAGGATTGATAACCACGTATTCATTGATTATTCTAAAACTAAATGTATCCCCCAGTAGTTGAGTTAGCGCATCATGAATGGAGTTAGTCTCCATATCCAGGGAAACTTTTGGTTGATCTACAAATATCTGAGGATCATAGGACACGTAAAGTTCAAAGGATTCTACAATGAACCGAATAGCCTCGGGGAGTGGTTCTTTATCAAAAGAAAAGGTTTTGGGCCCCGGCTGGGAAAATGCGGCGTTTGACACCAAGGTAAATAAAAGTAAAAAGATACCCCTATTGACACCCATTCCCAGTAATGATGATCTGACCTTGATCCCGATAGCTATCCAGCTGATGCGTGCTTTTAATGACCTCAATAATAGTATCCAATGATTGCTTTTTAAATGTAGCCGTAATATTGCACGATAAAATAGCTTGGTTATCTACCCGGATGGGGGTTTTAAACTCTTCAGAAAGTGTTTGGAATACGCGACCTAGCGAATCCTGGTCAAAAATCATTACACCTGTTTTCCAATACAAGTGATTATCATCGGAAGGGGTTACTACCAGGCTCATGTTTTGATCGACCTGCTGGGGCTTAACCTCCTCCTTGGCGGTAAGCACAACAATTTCTCCTGATGCATAGGTAACTTGAACTTTACCCTCTGTAACCAGTACTTCCGTAGGTGCGTTCAATGTAGATTTCACCATAAACTGAGTGCCTAAGACTTTAACTTCAGCATCGTCTGTTTCCACAATAAATGGCTTTTCCGGTTGGTGATCAACATCAAAATAGGCCACTCCTTTAAGTACTAATCTTCTTTCGTTCGAACGGTCGAAGCCCATCTGGTCGTAACGAACTTCACCGTTCTCGTTAAGGGTAATAACGGTACCGTCGGACAATTCGAAATCTTCCAACGCATGATCGGTTGAAAGAACGATCATTTCTACACTTTGATCCGGCACCAGTAAAACAGTAAGAATACTGATTACAAGTACAGAGGCAGCAGCGTACCACCAAAGTGAAATGGATTTACTTCGTGGATTTCGAATGGGTTGTAATTTGCCTTCCAGCATACTAAATGCGTCATCCGTATTTTTTCTAGCCGGAGAGGCCAGCATAGTCACTTCCCACGTTTTATATATGTCTTTGGCCTGCTGCAAATTATCAGCGTTGGCAAGCCACTTTTCAAGCTGCTTTATTGTGCTTTTATCCGACAGGTTGCCGTTCAGATACTCAATAATCAGCTGTTCGGTAATATGAATCTCTTGATCTGACATTAATTACTTATGATTAACACCATGTCGTTATAATTCCCCTATGCTGCTGATGATAAAAAATAGTGCTGAGAGCAACTTGGCCCTTAATATTTTCATGCCTTTGGTAATATGATTTTCAATGGTTTTAGTACTTATGGACAAGCGTTCGGCGATCTGCTTATGGCTCAGGCCTTCAAATCGGCTAAGTTTAAATACCTCTCTGCATTTTTCAGGCATCTGATCGATAGCTTGGTGTAGTTTGCCGATCAACGCTTCGTCATATTGGTTATATTCTTCGCTAAATATTTGATCACGATACTGCTGAACTTGAGATTCTGCATACTTCTTTTCTACTTTTTGATCCCTAATACAATTGTAGCAGCGGTTTCTAACACTTACCACGAGATAAGAAAATAGTTTAGTATCCATTTTCAGCATTGATCTTCGTTCCCACAGTTTTATAAAAACCTCCTGCACTTGCTCTTCGGCAGTATCTTCAGTTTTTAAGATACCAAAGGCAAGATTGAATAACGGATTATAATACCGTTTAAACAACTCTTCAAATGCTTCGTTGTCGCCATTTTTTATGGATTGTATTATGCTTTTGGACTGGCGGTTCAAGAGTACGGATCGGTAATTTTTTTCAGCGCTGCACTACGGCAAAAGTAATTGAGACATAACAAGATAAAAACGATAGAGCCACTATATGCGAGTAAATGAGAGAAAAGAGCATTTTTATGTCCTACTTACTTAATTATCCATTGATTTAAGACACCTAAATTTGGTTTGTGGTTGTAAAAATTTAAAATAGCTGTGCTTTAAAAGGTGCATTTCAAATTGTCGCGGGTTCAATGTGATGGGACATTTAAACGCAATTTGCAGCACGTATCCATAAAAAGAATTTTAGACTAGATGCAGAACTTTCATTTTTAAGTAGTGGCATCCGACTAAAATAAAT
>JBCCIX010000515.1:0-3381 GCA_039028075.1 Bacteroidota bacterium
ATCAATCCAGACACTAACAAAGAGGTTTTCCATTTGCCAGAAACTTGCCCTCGTTCGAAGAAGAAAAATACTGATGCTGCAAACATCGCCATATAACCTGTGAAGAAGGTAAAGGCAACCGGATCATCCTTTGGGATAGCAACTAAATCCGCTAGAAGTATAGTTTTCATGAATGTTTATATTTAGTTTAATTGTCTAAACATTGAACACTCGATAATGTTTGATACTTCAGAGAAAAGATTAAACAAAATAACTAAAAACCTTACAAATGCCATATTTATGCAGGTTGATGCTCAGCTCTTAGCAGATCATTGATCGTTTTTACCGGGTTAAAAGTGATGAGCGGGACTTCGCAAAACAGGGTAATCCAGTTCGACATTGCGCCATTCCACAAACCTGGAAGCTCAAGGGCCTTCAACTGCCTGCCACTTTTGGATTTTTCTGAAATGAAACCGGTTTTAGGGTCACGGTATTTCAGCAGATTAAACTTCTCACCTTTATAATTACGTACACCACACACCAGGTCCGTAGGGCTAAAGTGCGATGAGTTATGAAGTTCGGACATAGCATGCTTATCCTCAGGATCCAGCTGAGCCGTTTCAGCGATCTGAAGTGAAAGGTTACCCTCCGTATTTTTCGCCCAGAAAGGGCCCCCTCCCGGTTCACCGGTATTTTTAACTATTCCACAAACCCGTATCGGGCGATCTAGGGCATTTTTCAGTATATTTCGCTTTTCTGCTACTTTAAGCTCTGCATAGGGTTTTCCTAAATGGATCAACAACAAAGATGCGACTTTCTCCGCTGCATCCAGCTCATTATCGGGGTCATCTAAAGTGTGAAGCGCTTCAAAAGCTTTTTGCTGTGCCTCGAGTAGAATACCGGCAATCGTTTTCTTATACCTTACAGTTTCACCTTTGAGATAATCAGGAACGACATTATCAATATTCTTAATAAAAATGATATCCGCATTAATGTCATTTAAATTTTCCAGCAAAGCGCCATGTCCCGCTGGCCTAAATAACACGCTACCGTCGTCTTCATAAAAAGGCTGATTATCGGGTGTTACAGCTATGGTGTCTGTGGACTTTTTTTGCTGCGAGAACTCTATTTTAAATTGGTGTCGAGGAAATTCTTTTTTAGCCTCTTCCACATGGTCTTCAAAAAGTAGTTGGTGCTCTGGGGAAACAGTAAAATGAAGTCTGATCTGGCCTTCAGCACCCTCCGCGTAAGCTACGCCCTCTGAGAGGTGTTCCTGAACCGGGGTTCGTACAAAACCATCGTACTCATGAAAATGGAGTAAGCCCTTGGGTAATTGACCGTAATTCAGATCCACCAGTAAGGTTTTGATGATGGCTTGATAATGTTTGTCCCCTAGCTCCTGCTGGAGTGAAGTTCCACTTTTGCGTAGTTCCTGGTCCAAATGACTTCGAAAAGCGAATTGGTCTAAACCCTGAATGAATTTTTGAATAAAATCAGAAGGTAATTCATTGGAGCCTGTTTCCAGAAATTCAAACAATTGCTTGAACATGCGACTAGCGGCTCCACTGGCAGGGACAAACTTAACTACTTCTAAATCAGACTGCTTAGATTCATAGGTTTGAACTTTGGCTTGAACCTGATCCGCCGTAAGACGCATGATGCCATCTTCGATGGAAGCAGCCCGGTCTATAGCTAAATAGGGAAAACCATTTTTAAAGTACTCTAATTGTTGCTCTACCAGGCCTACCTCGCGGCCAGATTCTTTTATGATACGAATTAGGTTAGCATCCATTTTCTTACGTTATGCAATATAAGTTTCTAAAAGTACTACATGTGGGTTAGGGCTCATTTCCATGTCTTTACAAACGGCAGGCAACAAACAGGTTTCCCCCTTCTTTAACGGTGTCTTGATTCCATTCCATGTCATTGATACGGCCCCTTCCGTACAAATAATGATTTTAAAGCTATCCAGATCACGATAATCCCTACGGTATTCTTTATCCAAGACTAATTGGTTGGTCGTGAAAAATCGACTTTTAACCAGGGGGTTCACCGCATTAGGTTGACTCGAATAAGGCACCTTGCTGTGATCCAGTTCAGCGAAATCTATGGCTTCCAAAGCCTGCTCAATATGTAATTCACGCTTATTTCCCTCTACATCTGTCCGGTCAAAGTCGTAAATGCGATAGGTCACATCGGAAGTTTGCTGAATTTCGGCCACCAGCAAACCCTTACCTATAGTATGAACACGACCTGCCGGTATATAGAATGTATCGCCATCGACCACCTGCTCTAGGTTCAGGATATCCATAAGTTGTCCATTCTCGACCTTTTCGATAAATTCCTGGGTATTCGTTTGGGTTTTAAAACCAGATATAAGTTTAGCGTTACGATCCGCCTGGATGACGTACCACATTTCAGTTTTTCCCGAAGATTGGTGACGTTTTTGAGCTAACTCGTCGTCAGGATGCACCTGTATGCTCAAATCTTCGTTAGCATCCAGAAATTTGATGAGCAGAGGAAACTCGTGACCGTATATTTTGTAAATCTCACTTCCTAATAAATCCGAGCCATACACCCTAATTAAATCGTTTAAAGAGCTTCCCTTAAGCTCACCCGCTTGGACTACTGAGACATCACCCTCTACCCCGGAAATTTCCCAGGATTCTCCACACCGGTCTGGTGCCGAATCTTTCTCAAGTACGTCTCTTATTTTATTACCTCCCCAAATTTTTTCTTTGAAAATAGATTTGAATTTTAAAGGGTATAGCGTCTTCACAGGTGTCTGTTTTACGTCAAACAAATATGATTCATTCGATCCACAAACGGTAGCTCATTTCCGGATAAGTTACCATTTGATTTTAACGCCCGGGGAATTTAGCTATAATAAGAGATTCAAAAATTTATTTCCTATTCGCTTTTGCCTCCCATCCAATATCAATGTACTTCCAATCAATGTCTTCCCCTTTAACCTCAATCAGCATAAAACCTTCCTCATCATAGCTTACACCATCTCCACGATCATCTACCCTTCGCCAACTCGGCCGGCCCGCGATAGAACCTCCCGTGATAAAGCGCGTCCTATCCTGAATATTAAGGTCTTCAATCCAATGAAGGTGGCCCTGTAGGACAAGCCTGAGATTGTGAGCCTTAAAGGCGTCAAGTAATTCCTTGCGATTATAGACCCATAGATTATTAGGAACTTCGGTGACCGGCTTTTTAGGATATATTTCTTTGTAGGTGCTTACTAATGGAATATGCACTGTAATTGCGATGGGGGTACTTTTGTCCACTTTGGCCAGGTCCTTTTTCAGCCATTCCATTTGCTCCTCATGTATAATGCCTATGTATTTTTTACCCCTTACATCCATTGAATTAAGCACAATGAAATGCCACCCCTTA
>JBCCIX010000516.1:0-3380 GCA_039028075.1 Bacteroidota bacterium
CAACTTCTGGACTAGTGTAAATACCCTAGGTACTGCAGGTGAATTTTTAGGTGGGACGGTAGGTTCCATTTGGGCACTTGCAGGTGTTATTCTTTTCTTTCTTGCTTTGATCTATCAAAAAAGGGAATTAGTGCTCCAACGAGAAGAGCTTAAGGAAAGCAGGAAAATAATGGAACATCAATCGGCTACCATTGCTATTCAACAATTTGAGAACACTTTTTTTCAACTGCTCAACTTTCACATCAATGCTGCCAACAATATTCGAAATACAATGACCGGAACAAATGGTCGTGCCCTGAATGCCTTTGATTCACTGTACCGTGATTTTAAAAAAGAGGTAAACGCGCTTAAAAGACGTAGAAAGCAAGATGGCGGTACCATTTCCCCCGACGATGATTCTTTCGAAATATGCTTTAAAACGGTTTATGAAGGTTACAAAAATACATTTCAGCATTATCTCGAAAATTACCGGACGCTCGTCTTGCTGATCCAATTGAAAAGTCATGACCCAAGATTCTACTTCAATATATTAAAGTCACATTTTACCGAGCAAGAGGTGTTAATCCACTTTTATTTTGTGATACTTTTTTCAAAAGACTCTAGACTCGTTGATACGTGTGAAAACAACGGACTATTCCATAAGTTAAATCTGAGGGCCATTGCTGAAGTAGATAGTTATCATTTGGAGAAGGTCAAAAAATCAGCGTATTCAGAGCAAGTAGCTTAGTTAGAGTAATTAAAGACACTGGTTAACCCATATCCCCCCTATTTTTAAAAGAAAATAAGGCCTGACTGAATGCTTTAATCAGGCCTCAAACTCTAACGATATTTTAGTTTTTAATAAGCTTCATACTTTTTTCTACCTGATCACCTGATCCAGATATTTTCATAATGTAAAGCCCATGCGGTAAATAGCCTAAATCCAGAGTGAGGTTTAAGCTGCCTTCATAACCCTCGGTTTTATGGCTGTACACTTCCAAGCCGAGTGTATTATACAGCTTAATATGCCTCGGATTGTCATCCTCAGTTATAAGGTTTAAATCTAGAACTTCAGTAAATGGATTAGGGTAAGCGACTATTTCTACTTCACCTTCCTCGTTAGGTGCATAATTTTCATGATCTTTCAAGGAGTTTGCATTACGTCCATTGCTAACTTCTGAATGATTGATCGGCCATATTCCATCAAGATCGTAACCATCCGCATTCCTGAAGAAGTTGCTCGGATTAGAAACGTCTACGAGCCTAATGTATTCGATAGATGTCATACCTGCTGAAGCCAGGTCAAACGTCCCGCTTAAGCAGGTCTGCCCGAGAGACACAAAGTCCGTTCCATCATCGGAAACATAAATCTCAGCCCTCTCTGGATACCAACTACAAGGTATATCCAGCGGCCCAAAGGTGCTCTCAAAAACTTTGAAATCATCACCTTTCAAATCATACAGTCTAGGTGCTAACCTCAAGGTAATATCGCCTCCAAAGCCAAGGCTTACAAAATTGAAATAATAGTTTTCCAACGGTTGTCCCAATGCCTTTTCAGGGATACTTCTCCACCAAACGACGGGTTTGTTATTACGTCTTTTGCCCTGATTGAAGTCTATCACTTCTACGGCCTGGCTGGTGTTGAAGCTAATCTCAGGTTCAAGCAAAAGTCGCGTGGAAATAGGTAGATGATCGGAGGCAGTACTACTGTAATCACTATCGTAAAATTCATATCCAACGCGGGACGATCCTTCAATATATGACTCAAACAGCTCATTGGATATAGTTATATGATCAATCACGTTTTCCCGAAAAACGAAAGATCTAAAACCTGCTTCACTCAACGAGATAGTTACGGGATCATAATTGGTGGAGTCATTAACAAATACTTCGTAAGAGGTTAATGTAGACGAAATATCGGCCACGGTGAAATCCACATCATCGTTGTAATCGCCCAAGAGAATAAGATCAGACGTAGAAAAGTAGGTATCCAAGCTGTCTTTGAGCACTTCGACATCATATTTTCTCATATCGTACCTGTTTTGCGCATCGCTGCCACTGTTTGCTCTGGCGTGCAAATTCACAATATCCAGTCTTTTGGAAACACCATTTATCGTGACATCCACAGCAAAAAGGTAAGGTAAGCGCCCACTGGCGTAAAATCGATCGGTTGTACTAGGGTACCCGACTAAAGCGCTGTCGTCACCTCCATTATATAAGGGGTGAATTGAAGCCAATAAAGCCCTCGATGCCGAGAGGTCTGGAATAACGGTGTTCGTGTTATAAATAAAGCCTACCCGCTGTTTTTCACCCGGATCATTTGGCCTGGAAACAAAATCTGATAAAAAGAAGTCGTACCCCGGAATTTCCGATACCAATTGTGAAAATAATGCAGTATCCGTAATTTCTTGCACTGCAATTACATCGGCCTCTAACCCTAACAGTACGGTTTTTACACTGTCCTTTTGAATTAGGTCACTGTCTGGACTTCCTGATGCCGGTGAATTGTTTTCATCACCAAACCATTCAATATTCCAAGTAACGATATCAAATGTCTCTGACTTGGGAATGTTTAAATCCTCACCAGTAGGTACGAAATCCTCAGCACAAGGCAAATCACTTTCCAATCGTGGTAGTAATTGAAAGGTTGACCTAAAGCGACCTACTACACCCATAATTTCTTCACAGTTTGCGGGCTGTGCTTTACCTACCAAATCGGTTACTTGATTATCTAAGCGGAGCTCTCCTGTACCACTACTATCCGTTAATAGATAATTGGAATTTCCAAATAGCAAATCACCCGGAGTGGGAAATGAAGCATCCCTAATGGATATTAATTGCCCTGGATAATCACCTAACTCATCCAAGGTTATGAATCGAGGAGCCACGGGCACATTGGCCACACCCAGGTTTAAGAGATTAGTTAGGCCTGATAATTGTACTTGCTCGTTGAATTCTGCTCGAACGGCCGTCAATTCCACAGAATCACCGATCTGAAAATCAGCATTGGCATGAAGTTGGGCATCAAAGACTGCTATGCCGCCGGTTTCATCCTGTACAAATGCGGGGCCGCCAAATTCACCTGCCGCCGTAATCACACCCCTTACCGTAACTACTTCGTCAAGATCGGCAGAACGGGCTTCAGCAATTGTAACAAGATCAGGAATTACCGAAGCACCGTTCTCTGCACCAGGTGTGGGACTTAGTGCAATATAATTTGAGGTATTTCGCTCGCCTCCCGCCCCATTTGGAATGCGTCCTAACGACTCCGTATCTTTCAGACCGTTGCTATCTTCATTCAGCTGAGGTTCTCCCGGATTTAACAAGAGAAGTAATCCCGTATCATCCGCGTCGTTTGTATCATATAGAATAGCGTCAATGAGATTATCTGTGGTTACTGC
>JBCCIX010000517.1:0-3379 GCA_039028075.1 Bacteroidota bacterium
ACTATGTGATTTCTTTTTTGATAGGTCTGGATCAATTCGTGGGTATAATTTTTAATGGTTAATAAATGTAAACCTGTATTGTAACGAATCTGAAAATCGTTTTTAAGTTTTCGCACTAAGGTTTCCACCTTATGCACATCATTATCAACGACAATTGAAAAGGACACCGCAGAATTTTGCATGATATTTATTTGAATATCGGCTGCAGCTAATTCTCGAAATATTACGCTTAGGCTATGCTCATTAATAAAAGAGTAATCAATTACTTTGAATGAAATAAGGCATTGATTGTTTTTAATGATGATGGTCGGTAAAGGTTTGAAACTGCAATCGTGTATGACTGTACCCGATGATTTGGGGTCGGAGAAGCTTTTTACATACAGTGGTATTTTAGTATTGGCTAAAGGTTTGATGGTCTTGGGGTGAATGACGGATGCCCCATAGTAGGCCATTTCTGCCGCCTCTTTATACGGTAATTCTTCAAATTTCTCGGTATGGTCAATTTTTTTTGGATCACCGTTAAGGATCCCGGGTACATCTTTCCAGACCGTCACTGAATCCGCCTGTAGGCAAGTTGCAAATATGGCTGCGCTGAAATCTGACCCTTCACGACCGAGGGTTGTACTTTCTCCTTTTTCCGTACTTCCAATAAAACCTTGGGTCACACAGATACCTTTCTTCAGCTTTGTGTCGGACTGGATCAGTTTTCGAGTTTCATCCCAATTCAAATTAGCATTTTGATGATGGTCATCCGTTTTAATATATCTTCGAGCATCTAGCCAAGAAGCGTTTATAAACTCGGCAACAATGGTTGAAGACAACAACTCTCCGTAAACAACGACGCTATCATAAAGCTTTCTTGGCTCCAAATTTTTGGCGATTTTGGCTTTTAGCTGCAAAAGGAGTGCGTTGATTTTGTCATTAACACTGCTCAGTCGTTTCGGGGTTGTAAAAAGCGCCTTTGTAATTTTAAAGTGGAAATTCATGAATTCATCATAGCGTGCCTCATAGTCTTCCTTCACTAATTTCATCGTAATAATGTCCTCCAATAAATTGGTATTTTTAGCCATGGCGGAGACCACAATCACCAGCTTTTCCCCAGAATGCTCTTTAACTATATTGGCCATGTTTACGACTGCCTCAGAATCCTTTAGTGATGCCCCACCAAATTTGAATACCTTCATACCTTGTAAACCTTTGAATGATCTTTATTTTTGCGGCAAATAAGCGTTTAATATTTTTTATCTGAAAGCTCATCCCTGTCTATGGAAGATTCACGGATTGCATTGCCTATCGGTACCACCTTAGATCGATTTATTAAGAAGAAACAGGATGAATTTCAGTATGCTACCGGTGAGTTGTCCCAGTTGTTGAGAGATATTGCCTTAGCTGGCAAAGTAGTTAATCGAGAAATTAATAAAGCGGGTTTGATAAATATTGTCGGCGGCATAGGCACTATGAACGTACAAGGTGAGGATCAGCAAAAATTAGATGTTCTGGCCAACATCCGTTTCATTAGAGCACTTACGAAGGGAGGGGAAGCTTGTGCTATTGTTTCTGAAGAAGATGAAGATATTACCGATCTTAAAAATGACGGGAGGTACGTAATAGCCATTGATCCCCTTGACGGCTCTTCAAATATAGATGTGAATGTTTCTATAGGAACCATATTCTCGATTTACCGCAGGGTAACACCGGTAGGAATGCCCATTAAAAAAGAGGATGCGCTTCAAAAAGGGATCGAACAGGTGGCTGCAGGCTATCTGCTATACGGGTCGTCAACGATGCTGGTATATACTACCGGTCACGGCGTAAACGGTTTTACCTACGAACCTTCTTTAGGTGAGTATTTTCTTTCTCATCCGGATATGATCATACCTGAGGAAGGGAAAATCTATTCTATCAATGAAGGGTCCTACAACAGTTTTTCGAAAGAAGTGAAAGACTATTTAAGTCATTGCAGAAAGAGTGATTACACGGCGCGATATATCGGATCATTGGTTGCGGATTTCCACAGAAACCTGCTCAAAGGAGGCATTTATATTTATCCGTCTACAGCCAAGGACCCCAACGGCAAAATTAGGCTTTTATATGAGTGCAATGCCCTGGCATTCATAGTCGAACAAGCCGGAGGTTGCGCTTCCACGGGTAAAAATAGAGTACTGGAAATTCAACCCGATGAATTTCATCAGCGTGTTCCTTTATACATAGGTTCAAAAAAAATGGTTGAAAAGGCGGAATCTTTTTATTGAATTCCCAAGTAGTGTTCATCTATTTCCCGGTTTTGCAGGTTCCTAAGGATAACTAAAGCTTCTGACCTTTGAAAATGAAAATACAAAGATCTGCTGCACTTTTTTCTAGGCTAAACTATGTTGAAAAAGCATTTAGAAGGCCCCTTTAATCAGTATCTTAAGCAGATATCGCACAACTGTAGTAAACGCTATCTTATATATTCGCAGCTTAGTCGGCTTGCATTGAATCTGTCTTAATTCCTGGGGGTTTTAGGGAATTAGTGTCAGTTACCTAACGTCATTGTTGAGGTTCTTCCTGGCTGTTCTCTTCAGTTTCTTTTTGTAGAAGCTCCGGGACCTGGTCATAAATGTGTTTATACCAGGTTACGAGCTTTTTTATATCACTTACATAAACTCGACTGTCATCATACTCCGGAAGTATGTGTTTTAAAAATGATTTTAGCTCATCTGCGTCAGACGTAGAGTCTACTCCTAAGTCATCCTCAAACTCCTCATACATTTCTTTGAATACCTTCTCCAATGGAGTCGAACCTTTTTGATCTGTCGTGTAGATGCTTATATCACTAAGCACCGAAACACGCTGAGTGGCACCCGCTACCAGCTTTTTTTTAGTTTCATCGAGGGATTCAAGGATAACCCCGGTTCTGGTAGGCTTTACAATTTTGAAGAGCCCACCTTTACCTGAAACCGAAGCGATATCACTATATTCCATAAAAGCTTATGTCTTACTTATCGGACCAAAAGTAGAATAATCACTTGCCAGATAAAAGCCCGCCAATAAAAATTAGCAAAGTTTCTTTTCCTTCTTTTTTAAAAGATGAAGTGATAAAAATAGGCGGGAGTTCTTCCCAGTATTTTTTTAGATATCTACGGTACTTCGCCACGTTAGATTCTGTTTTGTTTTTCGATTGCTTATCGGCCTTGGTAAAAACGATGGAAAATGGAATTCCTTTTTCACCCAACCAATTGATGAACTCCACATCAATTTTTTGCGGTTCAAGCCGGGAATCTACGAGTACAAATAAGTTTACGAGGTTTTCACGTTCTAATAAGTAATCGTGTATCATTACACCCCATTTCACCTTTTCGGTTTTAGCTACTTTAGCCCAGCCGTATCCGGGTAGATC
>JBCCIX010000518.1:0-3378 GCA_039028075.1 Bacteroidota bacterium
CCATTGGCCCGAACTCGCATCAGGAGGTTCTTGACGAGTTAAGGTCTTGGGATTATGTATACACTATAGATAAAATGGCACCAACCTATTTTGAAGCCTGGGCAAGGGAATTTCGGTGGTTACTTTGGGATGAATTTTATAAAAATGAATTGCCGCTCTCCGCGCCTAGTCAATATCATACACTTTGGATGCTAAAAAATGATTTCCCGACAGCCTATATTGATCATAGAGAAACCCGTAAGGTAGAATCACTACCTGAGCTATTACAAATGAGCTTAGACTCAGCCGTGGTTCGCATTGAAAAGTGGAAAAAACGTACTAATATGGATGCGAAGTGGGGGAATTATAAAGGCACCTCTGTCATTCACCTTTCTCGATTACGGCCATTTAGTACGTACAACATCCAGGTGAATGGTGAGGCTGATGCAGTGAATTCAACAAAGCCAAACCATGGGCCCAGTCAGCGCATTGTGGTAGAAATGTCGAATCCACCACAGGCTTGGGCGATATTGCCGGGAGGGCAATCAGGAAATCCGGGCAATCCACTGTTTGATAACATGATACCCCTTTGGCGAGACGGTGAATACATTAAATTGAATTACATGCAGCCCGCCGACACCGCTAAAAATCAATTCTTCACCCAAACATTAAAGAACAACTGACATGAAGTTTGTACTTAAAGTAGTGCTAATAGCAAGTATCAGCGCATTAGGACAACTATTCCTACCCTTTTGGTCAGTGGCTATGGTAGCTTTTTTGATTGGCTTCGTAATCGAGGGAAATGGATTTTCTTCGTTTCTTAGCGGTTTTCTTGGGGTTGGGCTCCTTTGGGCGACAGTGGCGTTGATCATAGATGTCCAAACCGCATCGCTATTAAGTGGTAAAATTGCTTCTGTTTTGCCCTTCGCCGGCAGTGTGCCCTTACTGATACTGGTTACTGTATTGATAGGCGCTGTGGTGGGTGGTTTTGGAGCACTATCGGGTAATATGTTTCGAGCTTTGTTTCGTAAACAAAAAAGGACAGGCTACTATTAGGAACCTGTCTTCTTCCTCGTTATTAGTTCATCAAAACAGGAAAAGTTACCCCTTTTGTAGCTCGACCGTTTACTTAATGATCACTCCCGAGGCCACAAACGCTATTTCTTCTTGGGGTTCTGTGATGGCCTCGATCTCCTCTTGGGATTTTCCCGCATCTTTTGCAAAGTGCTGAAGCGTCTCTACGTCGGTCGTAACTTTCTTGGCATAACCCTCCACGATAACTTTTTTTCCTTCCACGCCCTCCGTAGGCACAAAAAAGCCATAATCTTTAAAACTCACACGCATATGTTCTTTTTCTTTTAGGGTAACATTCATCCAACAGCCTTTAATAGCACAGGTAGCTAGTATTTCGCCTTCTACCTTTGCAGCAATGGAATCGGTCCCTTCAAGTTTAGCTAAGAGATCCAATGTATTTATAGCTCCGTCTGCGGTAATCTTATCACCAAAATTACCTGTGAGTTGAACAACTTTTTCCGTAGGAACTTCATCTTCGGTAACCTTCGATGAATTTCCATCAGGCTTGGGAATGCAAGCCACTACAAACAAAAAAACCGCAATTTTTAGGTCTATTCTTTTCATAACTTCAATAATCAATACTGCAATGTTAAGCAGGACGAATCTATTTTTCAGCATACAACATTTTTCCTGCCGCATGATATTTATCACCCTCTACCCAAAACGGTTTAACAGGGTCATTAGCTATTAATCTGCAAGCCATCACATAAGCACCGAAAAATTTTGTTAAATATTCATAATCTAAATTATCCGGGTTATCAGACGTTTGATGGTAATATTTACCTATTTCAGCATCAAAAGCACGAAAACCTAAACTAAAGGTAGGCGCAGGCACACCTTTAGCAGCAAAACTCACATTATCCGAGCGATCGAATAAGCCTTGTTCTGGTGCAGGGTCATCAATAGCCTCCAGTCCAAATTCTTGACAGGCCTCTCTAATATGCTTTTCAGCCGTCGTTCTTCCTAACCCCACAATAGTAGCTACTGAGGTATCATTGTAACCGCCATTGTCACTATTAAAGCAGTAGACCATTTGATCTAATGGGATCAACGGATGATCAGCATACCATTTACTGCCTAATAATCCTTTTTCCTCGGCGGTAAATAAAATAAACAGCGCAGAACGCTTAGTTGGGTTTTTAGCAATGTTTTCAGCGGCACTTAAAACCGTCACGGTACCTACAGCATTATCTCGAGCGCCATTGAATATAGAATCTACCTCAGCATCAGATGGTTTAACTCCTATGTGATCATAGTGTGCCGAATAAATAACAAATTCGTTCTTAAGCTGTGGATCAGTACCAGGCACCATGCCCACTACATTTTTGGCGGGAAGTAGAGTACGGGATATGCCATCGATTGTCACTTCAGCCGAAGCATTTTTCTTTTTGGATTCACTTAGAAGTACCTCATCTTTATCTTGCAGCCAGAGGTGGATGAAATTACTTGTGTCCTGAGATTGAATACGGGTAGTTGGTCTTCCAAAATAGTTACTGAATCGATACCAAGTATTGGCTCCAAAAGTATTAATCTCCACCAAACCCGCAGCACCCCTATTCTGAGCCGTAGCTCTTTTAATATTCGCAAGCCTAAAGGACGAGCTAACGTCACTTTCTCCATTCTTTCCTACCAAAGCTATTACCAGCTTTCCAGCTACATCTTTTTGTAGATAATCAGCTTCCATGCCATAGCCTAAAAAAACTACCTCTATACTACTTTGAATATTTGATCCCGACAGCTGTATAACATTTTCAGTGCTAAAGTCTCCCAAAGTAAACTTTTTGGATGTAGCCGGTATAAACTTCTCTAATTCTACTGCTTGAAAGTAGCCGTCATCGGCTCCAGGCACAGGTTGGACCCCAAACCTCCGTAGAGTCGTAGCGAGATATTCAGCGGCAATATCGATCTCTGGTGAGCCGGTTTCGCGTCCTTTTAATTCATCGGACGCTAAAAAGTATATATGTCCTTCTATATTACTGCGAGACAAGGTTTCCCGCGTAATATCAATATCATTTTGAGCATTAAGTGATAAGCTAATGAGTAGGCAAATTCCAGATAATATTCTTTTCAGCATCGTTGAAGATTTTCGTGAAGATAAAACTAAAATCATGGTATTTAAAAAGTTTTAGATTTATCAAAGCACCTTCTCTTTTAAAAAAAAGTGTTTTGAATCGGAATTAGCATTATCCGGTCTTATTGTAAGCAGAAACTGAAGGTCTTAGAATAATACAATGGCAGAGATTTGAATCTCTGCCAAAAGTAATTGATGTTTGATGTTATCACACAGATCAAATCATCATGAGCAAAAGTACAGAGTTAGCAGGA
>JBCCIX010000519.1:0-3375 GCA_039028075.1 Bacteroidota bacterium
CACATTTTCTGCGCTTCCGGTAAATTCGTTTAGATCCTGAGCATCTATTTCGTAGTTATTATCGGAGTAGTTATAAAAGAAGTTACTCCCCGCAAAGAAGTCTTTATCGTTAATGAGGAAAAGGTTTACCGACGGTCGATGAGTGTTAAATGAGCCGTGCTGGTACGTTACATCGAGGTAGTTGGTCTCGTGCTTTTTAGGAACGATGTTGATACCACCGCCTAAGGCATCAGTACCCACCTCCAGGGGCGTAACTCCTCGATATACATCGATGCGATCTACCTGGTTGACAGGCATATTATTTACGTCGAGTCCTCTAGACATAAATTTTATAGGCAATCCGTCGTAATACCTGCGAATAGCGCTGCCCTGGGCGCCCTGTATTGATATATTCACCTCACTACCTAAGCCCCCGGACTGTCGTACCCGAACCCCACTGGTGCGGTTCAGCATTTCTACAGGATCTGTATTGAGGGCTTGTACGGTTTCTGCATTTATGGAGGTAATGGCTAACGGCTCGCGACTGATGATTTTGACCTGGGACTCTCCCTCTATGACCACCTCTTCAAGCGTTTCAACCACCGAATTAAGGTTGATCACTACACTGACCCTGTTTGTACCGGTAAGGTCAATATTTTCAGTTATGGTTTTGTAGGAGGAGGCCGAGACGCGCATCCGGTATAGGCCAGGCTGCAAACCGTCAAATACAAAACGTCCATCCGTATCTGTTATGGCTGTTAAACCACGAGATAACAGCTCAACGTTGGCAAAGGGAATAGGGTCTGTATTGCGATTCATTACCCTTCCGGTAATCTGCTGAGCGCGTAAGGGGTGAGACAGGCTAACCAGTAGTATGACCGCAGATAATCTCATGATCTACCACTTACGTAATGAGCACCATATGTTGAGCAAAGAAGCGCGGATTTCATAGAGCACTACTTTTCCAAAAGATAGAGTAGCTGATCTGCTTGATACTGCAAACATGGGCTCCTGCAGTTTTCAACCCTAACTCTATTTTTTCATTAAAATAGGTGAGCCTATGGAGCCGATATGTGGCAAATTCCCACCAACCCTTTTGTCCTTGAAACTTTATGGTCGAGATCATGCTGTTGGTTTTGTCGAAAAAAAGCAATCCAAATCCTGATCGAACCGTAAAAGGAAGTAGATTCAGCTTATTTAGAATTATTCTAAATGCAATAATCGGTACTCTAGAAATGTCAGAAGTCCGAAAACAGGTAGAGTTCCGGTTTTAGTACCAAAAATTTATGGTAAACTGGAAGTTTTGAATTCGAGGGAATCGGCTTATTGGTAGTATTAATAGGAAAACAAAATAATATGTGCTTTGCTAACGCGATAATGGTCGGGTGCAGCAAGCTTTTTGCGTATTGTTTGAGCGTATGAAAATACCGCTTCGCTCCGTTCAAAACGTTATTGGTTTACGTGTAAACGCCTGGTGATATCAAAAAGTAACATGGATATATTACACTTGGTAATTTTTGCGGCCGGTTTTCAATCCATATTATTTGGATTGTATCTTCTGGCTTTTGGCAGTAAGGGTAAGCGGCAGAATATCTTCTTAGCTATTTTTCTATTGCAACTGGGTATTGACCTCATGTACAGTTTCTTCGAATTGGAAAAACTTTACTATAATAACCGCGTCGTATTTTACCTACCTCTGTACGTTACTACGCTACCCACCGTAGCACTTATTTTCTATTTTACTCATATTTTGAGCCCGGGAATTGTAAAGAAGCGGCGTGTATACCTGCTTTGGTTGATACCTGCTGCTGAGTTTGTTTCATTGGTTATCCTCTTAGTACAATTTCTTCGTACGGGCACGGATCTTTGGCTCACTAATGAACTTCATTTCACAAAAATATTTAACCTATATATTATTCAACTGGTCAATATTCTCTTAGGTGTAGGGGCCGTCGTATATATCTACGCACTGCTAAGTAACACTTCGAAATATCTGAAATTGAATAAAAACTGGTCGGTTGAGGTTATTAAAAGTCTGAGATTACTTAAGATCTTCCTGGGCGGTTTTCTTATTTTTCACGTAGCATGGTCTGTAATGACCGGGTTTGACCTTTTTCTAAATGCCAGCCCCAATGTCTACGACAGGCTGTTGCCCTATGTTTACCTAATGGCAGCGCTTCTCACACAATGGATAAGCTTTAGGGCTCTCATTGTGCCTAAGGTGGCTATTTCACCTTGGGTCGCCAGCCACAAATCAAAATTTCACGGCGGTTTCTTTACCGCTATGAAAGAGAAAGACATCCCACTTGTTATAGTAGATCATCGTGCGTCTATACTCTTTGCCAATCAAAAAATACGTGATCTGCTCGGTTATTCTTTCAAGGAACTGGAGGGCAAGGCTATTTCGGCCGTCGTAAGTAGTGACGACCTAGATAGTATCGACAATGTATTTTTACTCGAACAACGGGAAGCGGCCACATTCAAAAGCGAATTTGTCTTTAAAATGAAAAAAGGGGGTAAGGTATGGGCGGAAATAGAGGCGGTAACTGGTAAAAATTGGCATAACACCACCTCTGCTATTTTCTATTTGACCGATTACAAAGTATCATTTGAGAGAGACACCCATACTTCTGAAACACAACGTATCATCAAACAGAAAATTCACGAATTGCTCTACGATGAAAAAGTTTATCTGGACCCGAATCTTTCTATCCGCTCCTTAGCCAGCCATTTAGAGATTTCAGATAGGTATGCCTCAATGATGATCAAGCAGTTTTTTAATAAAAATTTCCGGGAAGTGGTCAATGAGCTTAGAGTGAGTGCGGTCAAAGAGATGATGAATGATACATCTTATTCGAATTACAGTATCTTATCGATAGGTCTTGAGGCTGGCTTTAATTCAAAATCTACATTCCATTCTGTCTTTAGAAAGTATACCGGTATGTCTCCGGCCGAGCATCAGAAAATGCAAAGTGACACGTCAAGTCCAAAGAACCCAGTGAATGCCAAAACGAATGGATAGCTTTTGGTTCAACTGGACGTTAATCCGTGGCCAATATCACGTTTCAATTCCAAACTATCTAAAGCTTTTTTTCAGGTCCGTTTTTAATGTACTCATCCTCTTCCGAACGCCTCTTAGTACTGGCTCAATTACTCTTAATCCGCTACTGAGAGCGCCAAGTACCTGAGAACTTGACAAACAAAATTTGCTTAAAAAATTATCGGAAGTAGGAAATTACTCTGGCTAATGTTTTTAAAAAAATAATCCTACCCCTGTCATGCGGTTAAGCGCTAACCGATGACGAGAGGAGGATTACACGTTTGAGTTATTACACAAGTTTAATAATCATTTGAGGTAACAAAGGTCTCAAAAACTTATGTTCTCTGAATTAATAA
>JBCCIX010000520.1:0-3371 GCA_039028075.1 Bacteroidota bacterium
TACAACGAACTGGGCGAGCTCATTGAAAAGAATCTCCATAGTGAGGACAATGGAAGCACATTTAGTCAATCCACAGATTATAGGTACAACATCCGGGGGTGGTTGACGAGAATTAATGATAGTGACCTGTCCGATGGTGAAGGGGATTTGTTTGGAATGGAACTCGCTTACAATGAGGACTGGTCAGAAGTAAACAACACACCATCTTTTAACGGTAATATCTCAGCCATCAAATGGAGTAATGAACTAGGCCTGAGCGATGTCAAGCAACGGGCATACACGTATGGTTACGACCCGATGAATAGAATAAAACAAGCTAACCACCACAGACAGCTCGTCAGTACTTGGGGCGCGGTGAATGCCTTTAGCATGAACATCGGGAGCTATGACTTAAACGGTAACATTGAGAATTTGACCAGGTATGGATCCAATGGAGTGATAGACCAACTTACCTATGAGTACGGAAGCGCAGGTAACCAGCTACAAGCGGTGGAAGACATAATCACCGAAACCGAAGGGTTCGTCAATGGGCATGGTGGCAGTTTGGCTAATCCAGACTACGTTTATGATCAAAACGGCAATATGACCGTAGACAAAAACGAGGACATTACGACTATCGAATATAACCATCTCAACAAACCATCACAGATCCAAAAAACAGACGGTAGTTATTTAAAATTTATTTACGATGCTAACGGGATCAAACTAGCTCAAGAGGCTTATGATGGTTCTAATACCCTGGTTAAGAAAACGGATTATGTGGGGGACTTTATTTATGAAAATGACGAGTTAAAACTGATTCGTCATGAGGAAGGTCGTATTGTGCAAGATCCCACTAGCGGCAGTTGGGATTATCAATATGACTTGGTTGACATTTGGAGCAATACTCGTGTCAGTTTTACCACCAACCCAAAAACACATGAATTTACGGCCACCATGGAAAGTGAGTCAGCCAGTGCAGAAGAAGCTTTATTCAATAATCTACCTGAAACAAGAGTTAGCTTCACTACCGCTTCGCAAAGCCCGGACGAAGTTGCTGAACTTGATAATGTTAATCCTATTGGCCCCGCCTTAAGTTTACAGGTAGGCGCAGGTGATACCGTCCGCATGGAAGGGTACGCCTATTTTGAAGGAGGTAGTGGGTATAACAATACCACTTCTTTAACGAGCCTTATAGCTTCCGTAGCGAGTGCCTTTGGCGGTCTTAATGGAGGTACACCTGAACAACAGGTCACCTTTGATGCCTTTGATAATGCCTATGGTATTCTAGGCATGAATGGTAGCGGAGATAGTAACGTGCCTGCTGCTTACCTCAATTATATCTTCTTTGACCAGGATATGGTGTATAAACAGTCTGGCTTTAAGCAGATCAGTGGAGCGGCCGATTTTAGTAAAGAGTATGTGGTATTCCCAACGGATATCATCATTCCTGAATCAGGGTTCATCTACTGTTTTGTCTCTATGGAAAGCGCAGTTGGCCGGGTATTTTGGGATGACTTTAAAGTAACCGTTAGCGAACATAGTGTTACCCAGACTGACAACTTTTACCCTTTTGGTATGGTACACTCAGGTGGTTTTAAACGGTCAACATCTAAGAAAAACAATTACCTTTTCCACAACAAGACGGAGTTAATAGATGACTTGAATTTAGGCTGGTATGATTTTAAATACAGACTGCACAACCCTAAAGTAGGCAGGTTCTTTACTATTGATCCATTGGCCGAAGACTACTACTATAACAGTACGTATGCTTTTGCAGAGAATAAGTTAGGCCGAGGAATTGAACTTGAGGGTGCGGAATTGTTACCCTTCTTTGCGAGACCTCCAATGGCTATTCCTAGAGCTGTGCCAAGAGTGACTCCAAGAGTAGTTCCTAGAGTAGCTCCTCGTACTACTCCTAAATCTGGGGCAAAAAGATTACCACCTGAAGTGATAGAAAACTTCAGGAGGGGTAATAAAACGGAAGCAGAACAACTTTCTAAGAGAGGATTAGAAAAAAACACCAAGCCCTTTGATGTAAAGGATGCTCAAACAGGGGAAACCACACGTACAATACCAGACTCATTTGAAGGAGAATCCACAGTTGAAGTTAAAGATGTAGCATCTCAGTCGTTGACAAGACAGCTGAAGGCGCAAAGACAGATTTCCAATGGAAACGGAACTAAACCTAAACTAATAATTAGGAAAGGTGCTCAGTTATCGAAACCTTTAATTGAAGGTGGTTTTGATATAGAATTTTTCAGTGCGCCTCCGACTGTTCCTTCTGACGCAACGAGAGTTGTAAAACCCATTGATCTTAAAAAAGTTGAACAAGGGCAAAAGGAACAGCAGCAACAAGAGTTTAGCGATTGTGTGGCAAGAGGTGATTGTACCTAGAATGATTAGTTATGAAAGAGATTACTGAATTAATAGATGCCGTTTTGAATCATGCCACTCACTTCTTAAAAGAGCATGGTGAATTTTATCCCTTTGCGATTATTCGTAAAACTGATGGGACATTGCAACCTTTTAATATCTACGAAGGAGAGGAATACCCATCGCCCACAGAACTTCTAAAGCAGCTAAAAAAGGTTTTAGATGAGGGTTTTGATCAATATGGATATGATTCCTTTGCCATAGGAATCAATGTGACTGTCACGAGAGATGGTGAGAAAAAGGATGCTATCCAAATCAAACTAAATCATAAAAAGGAGTACTATGAAGATAGTTTTGTTCCGTATGATGTAGTGGGCGATTCTGTAGAGCTTTTTGATCTGTACACTGAAAATAGTTGATCCCAGAAGAAAAAATAGTAAATGATGTACAGGAGTACGGATGGCATGTGATTAATGTCTTTGAGGGAGAAGATAGTTACGAGTTTTCCTATACGATAGGCTTATATAAAACCTTTGGTTCGCCAGAATTATTCATGTCTGGTATTACAAGGTGAAGTTATGCACTCCAACTGGCGCGCTTTTGTAAAGCGTGCTTATTTTATGTGCGCTCGGCATGGGCAATAACTATAGGGTGTAAGTCCCGAACACGCTTGACAGTAGGAAGTGTTAGCTGAAGGCAAGGGTGTCCATCGCGAGATGGAATCTGAAGGAAGCCGTAGGCAAATTCCTGGCCTGACCCCGTATCGAGTACGGGGCAGGCTGAATAGAAACTGCATATAAGGCCTAAGAGGGCTGGGTGAGTTTGCATAACAAAGCGAAGCCCAATACTGTCCGGAACCCTTGAGGTAAATGCAGCAGGTAGATGGGATGAAAGTTATCGTTCTTACCCGGGGAGGTCTCACGGACGTGTGGAAACGGAGTATGAAGCACGGATAAACAATTGTCGTGAGAAGTCAGCAGAAGCCATAGTAATTATTGGTAATGAGCCATGAAAAA
>JBCCIX010000521.1:0-3366 GCA_039028075.1 Bacteroidota bacterium
ACATAAGGCGTAAAGGGCAAACCAATTTGACTCTGCAACTCTTCGCCGACAGTTTTTTCAAAACCATCAGCAGGCAGATTATAGAAACACATTAGGGTATCCAAGCCGATTGCATAGTCCGCTATCAAATGGGACCCTAAGGCAATATCTTCCTGTAGGCCCCCACTTGTCCCGATTCGTATGATCTTTAAACTGCGCTTTTTTTCCTTTACCTCCCGGGTTTTGAGATCTACATTAGCTAAAGCATCCAACTCCGTCAGGAAAATTTCGATGTTGTCAGTACCCATACCCGTGCTAATTACTGTGATCCTCTTTCCTTTATAAGTGCCTATATGGGTGATGAATTCTCGCTTATTCATCTCAAATTCCAACTTATCGAAATGTTGGCTCACTTTATACACTCGCGTGGGATCACCTACAGCTATTATGGTATCAGAGAGATGGGCAGGCTTAAGATTTAGATGATATACACTGCCATCAGGATTAATAATAAGATCAGACTCGTGTATCTTACCCATTGACTTCTTGAATAAGGCTCAAGATAATCAAATACGAGTGATATAAAAACTGGGTTTAGATTAATAAACCGTTAAGTCTTACCTTACTGTTTGATCGGCTGGGCGGGATTACCAAAAACAGTTTGGCCGGATGCTACATCACCAATGACAATCGACCCTGCCCCTATCCTAGCCCCCTTTCCAATTTTTACCCCACTAACCACGCAGGCACCCGAACCGATAAATACCTCATCTTCCACAACCACACCGCTATTCACAATAGTACCTGCACCTACCTGAACAAAATCACCTAGCGCAGCCTCATAATCAATGGTGGCATTTGTATTGATGATAGTATGGTTGCCAAGCTTCGCCTGATTGCCAATTTTAGCACCCATATTTATAAAATTTCCATGACCGATCTCTGCCGAATCAGCGATATAACATCGTTTATGAAGTGCGTTTACCGGCATTACCTTGCGTTTTTTATTTAGCACTTTTACCAGGTTTTTCCTTACGGCATTATCGTCTATGGCAATAAATGCTTCACACTTTTTGCCTATATATTTTAAGAATTCCTCGTCATCCGTGCTACCCAGCACACTTACTTCATTGACTTCCTGGTTATGTATTTCTTGATTGTCATCTAAATAACCATAAACAATAATATCATTGCTTTCGAAAATCTCATGTGCGGCTCTGCCCATAGCATTGGCACCAAAAATTAAAACCGGATTACGCATTTTTTGCTTCTTAACTTTTGTCCCAAATCTAACGAAACAATCGCTTGGAAAGCTGCTTGACCCAAAGGTTATTATAAAGTATCAGCATCCATAAAAAAGGCAAAAAGGCAACTTTAAACCGCATAAGCGTCCCGAAGTTCGGCGTAGAAAGTGCCAGTAAAACAGCTAGGGTCAGGATATATAATAAAGCTGATGTGATAAAAATAGCCCTTTTCAATTCGTAATTGACTTGAAGCTTCACACTTGTCCAAATAAAAAAGCCTAGTAGCAACAAATTCTCAAGACCGGTACCTATCCCTATCCATACCTTTACCTCCCCAGGCAGTGGGCGAAATAAGCCAGAAACTAACGCATAGGGAGAATTTACGAGTATGGAGAAGAGTGAAGGCTTAAGATGAGAATATCGGATAACTTCATCACCTGACTTCGCTAACAAAGTATCGTGATTTTCAACAATCACTTCAAAAATCCTTGAAAGGTAAAAATTAGGGTGGCTGAGCGTGGCAAAAAACAAAATGCCACAGAAAATAACCACGGAAAACCCCACGGTCTTCGCTAGCGTATCCACCCAGCCAAGTTTATGAAGTGAATAAACCAGAGCGGCGGTAAGCAAGGCAACCAATAAAGGTGCAGCGTAGAAATACTTAAGCTTCCATAAAAGAAGTAACGCCAGTAACGAAACTCCCCATTGAATCCAGGATACTTTAGAATTAGTAAAAAAAAGCTGAAGATAGGGTCTTACTACCAAAGAAATACAACCTATCGCCACCGCTTCCTTAGACAATCCTGAACTCCAAAACACAAAGGAGGGCACTACAAACAGGGCCAGGACGATCGATAGCTTGTTATGGGTGAAAATCTGAGTTAACATTTGGAACAAATACCACAACGAGAAAAAACAGAAGAGCGATAAATAGGTAGAAATGAGCCAGTAACTATCGTTAGTAAGGAGGCAAAAAACACTAACGAGTTTCGAGAATACGAGATTAGGCGTCCATTGTGAACGTAGCTCTATTAGATTTGGATCTGAAGAAATCAAAAAATCAGCATACCCGGAAAAGTTGGATCGCGCCAGGTTCGCCAAGCGCTCACCCTGATGAAAAAAAGTAAAGGTATCGCCGGAAGAATAATAGTAGCTATATACTAACCCGAAAGAAAACCCGGCAAAGAGCTTTAAAATCAGGAACCCAAAAAAAAACCAGGGATGTAAATCATCTGATTTACGGTTGAAGCTTAGGTAAATCCATAGGCCTAGTATGGCAATATTCAACACATAGTATAGCATACTAGCGGTTCAAGATTTGAGTACCAATGGTACAGCTTAAGCATCTTTTCCGTTGACAATACACATTATACAATTGGATTAAACCTTGTGACCTAAAAGCAGAATCTGATTTCACGCCAAGCTCTTGCCAGAGTTTTGTAATACGATTGGCTTCGGGTTTTAACGATTCAAGTAAAGCCTCAGCTTGATCCACATACCTGTGTTGGTCCAATGACTTTCCGTAGGCCATAAGGAGAGGGGCAACGGTATTGATACCTACGCTTTGAATACTAGCCGCACCTAGAACGGGTACGTTTCTTTTGGCCTTTTTTCCAAAGCGATAATGATTTTTCCAGTAATCCGAAACTTCAGCGCTAAGCAAACTTTTCAAATCATTCAGGGACTGTACCTGCTTAATCCTCGAGAAAAGACCGTATTGGTTATACATTATCGCGGCCAACTGGGCGATTCTTATGCTTGGAAAATTAGAGGGCCGTAAACGTAAAAACTTCCATTGAAACATGGACATTGGCTCTGATAACGTGTACTTATGGCTCAAAAATTGGTGTTCGTGCTTTAATTCGCTGTGATATTCATCGACCGGGTTTAAGAAAGCCAAGAACCCAGCCTGACCAAAAAGTAAAGCCTCTAATTGTGTAAGCTTATCGGAATGTTTGATAATGATCTTCGATGGAACAAGTTCTGCTAATTTTTCAAATTGCGTTGTATTTACCTTGAATCCAAAACTTCTGGCGAGCCACCGGAAAGCGGTTTGTTCCCAATTGTGCCCCGTAGTTTCATATACTTCATGTACCAATTGCGCTTTGTCATAAAGCCGTTCAATAGTCATCTTTTCAATCAT
>JBCCIX010000522.1:0-3349 GCA_039028075.1 Bacteroidota bacterium
GCAGGATTAGAGAAAGAAGCGGATATAATGGGTGAAAAGGCGGTTAATTTAAGAGGAGCCGGGCAAAATATGGCAAGGGGCACAGAAGGGGTTGGCGGGCCCGTAGAGAATGAGACAGGAGAACGAAAGGAACATAATCCGCGAAATGAAGGCGAAGCAAGAGTGGTGCAAAGAAAATCATACAGGATGAGTGGTATACTATCTACATTACACCGTATTTTAGGTTTTGATTGGAATGCAAACAATGAGAATGAAGCAGGACCTGAAGATATAAGGATAACAAATGCGACAATAGCGAAAGACATAGGAGGCAACCAATGCGTTTTTAATTGTCAGACAGTTAGAGTTCATATAACAAAAGATGCTAACGGCCGGGATCATGTTACCCTGGAAATAGCTACCATGAACACGGGGGGCGAGATGCGAATCGGTCCGGAGACAATCGTGGATATGAACTTAACTGGGATTACGGTAGACTTAGTCGACCCGTCTCTTCTCATAGGGGCGTTAAAGAGCTTTTTTAGTCATCTGTACAATCTTTGGGAGGTAGCTCCCGCAACGATTCAAAAAGCGAGAAGCAGTTTTGCGTCTACCGGTTCAGTTATTCAAATTAATCATGGAGATATATGGGTTTACGGCAATTGGTTTAATCCAAAACAAAATACACACCCAAATTCTGATAAGAGAGAAAGGGAAGTACAACAAATAATAATTAATGATTCCAAGGTTGAAGTGATCGGAGATGCGAATAATGTAGTTGAACTATCATTGAGGAGAGGAGGAGAAAATAATCAACCAATTAAGCATAGGAACTATCGAAATCAAAAGGGAACTGTGAGAGGTGGAACTGTACAAGCGGGGGCTCGGCCTAGTAGGCAAGATACTACGGAGATTATCGATCCAGGAATCGTGCGGTTAGAAGTTAATACGAGTGCTACTAATAGAGGAGTAAGAGGATGGCGCATAAACGGAACGAAGATTAGGTTGAAAGGACATGTGACACTTACAATACAGAATAGCCCAGTAAATAATATGGGCACAGGGAATCTTACGGTGTTGGTTAGGGGGATACCCCTTAACAATACGTTAACTGTAAGCATGACGCAGTGGATCATAACTGCAGCTGAAATAAAAAGAGCAATTAGACAAGGCATAAGGGGGGGATTTATGATCGATTGGCCTATGATCAATTGGATGGCTGGAATCACTGATGTAGATCTGAGTGCGATTGCCGGAGTGGGCGACACGACAGCTACTTATGTATAGCGTCCATCCCAAGGTGCTTAAGCGTCTGCTTGTGTCTACTCAACAGTCGCCCGCACTGGTCGTAGCAGGAACAAAGTGGTGCTACGACCTTATTATCACTTGGAGCGTCCGCTTGAAAGTTATGAAGATACGATAAGACACAGTAAAGGAAGTTACCCTTTTAACTGGTAGTAACGCTGAATCAATAGAAAGTAGTTCCGGCGGTGAGCCACTCTCTGCTAGTTCAACCTTTCAGCTCGGACTGTTTGAAATATGGACACCAGCTACAAGCTCGCGCCAACGTAGGAATAATGCGGGGTGATCAGGGAAGATAAAATACCGCTCAACAGTCGCTCGGTTGTGCCGAGTGACGAATATGAGATATGTATGATCTGAATTGGAATAACGATTGAAACAAAAAACAAAAAATACTGGTCACTCGCTACAAGCGAGCGACGACTGGTTGAGGAGCAAGGGCGGGTGCAGCCTACCACGCAGCTCAAAGGAAAGATAGCCATTAATGATGATGCAGAGTTGGAGAAAGAAGCAAGTGATTTAACTTGAAAAATTCAGGTGTTATTCATTGAGATGATGTAACACGTTGAATATAAGGTAATTGATTTCGAATAAGATGACAAAATCGTTCCCCAAATTTGAGGAACCAAAAATCATTCAGAATGAATATTAAACTACTGTAAATCAATTACGTGAATCAATCCGCTACTATTTGTGATGAATAATGTAGGTTAGATAGTGGATAGACGCACTTTTACCCAAAAGTGTAAAAACAGTATGGATAAAGAGAAGGAAGATATAATTCATGCAATCAGTGAACGTGAAATCGATGAGATACATCATTATTTAAGCACACTAACATTTCAAGAGAAAGGTAAAATAATATATAAGAATCCTTTGAAAAACCCGCCTTTTGGCTAACTCTTCGTTACTCAAAATTTCAAACACTTTATTTACGACCAGTAAACTACGTTTTTGAAATTCCGAAAGCCTCGATTTGAACCAAAAATCCCGTTTAGCAAAGGATTCCATAAGTTGCCGGAGAAGGTGAAAACTACATCTACGAAAAATTCGAAAGTTAGCCTGGCCATTTACTATACAGGCCATAGCGTTTCGCACTATAAGCGCAAAAGCATCTTGCTATGACCTTAAATTATTTACGCTTTTGAGCAAGTAAAGCATACTCCTATAAAAGGTATCATTATTAATTAATAAAAGAGAAATGAAAACCAAAACAGACAAAACCCAAGACTATCAATATGCTACCATACAAAGGGTACAGCAAGAACCTAACACCGGTGGGACCGCCACTATTATTGACAACCGCCCAACTACCATCTACCAACGCAAACTTCGGCAAAAGATGAATGCCTTCATGTCTACCAAGGTGTTTTCCTTTCAGCAAAAAGCCGGCTCCGGACCCAATCAAAAAGTTCAAAAAAGCTCCCACTCGGGTGGAACACGAGGTTCTTCTCGCTTTCGACGGATAGCTATGAATATGGGCGAAAAATACGGGGTAGATACCTCGCCTCTGACAGCTACCAATAACTCTTCTTTTCCCGTACAATTAAACGCGGAAGCCACGATTCAAGGCAATAATATTCACTTTGCCCCAGGCATGGATACCGATTACAACATGCGGCATGAGGTAGGCCATTTTATAGACAACAAACTTAATGGGACACCCAAAAGGGAGAAAATAGTAAATGGGCATTGGGTCAATAACTCACGTGAAGGGATAGTTGATAAGATCGCAAAAGGGAATAATACTATTTTCCAGCGAAGAGGTTACGATATGCCGGCCGGCAACAAAGAGCCAAGAGTGGTTCAGCGAAAAGTAGGCATGGAATATGAAACAAATGTAGAAGTACAGACAGAAGACGAGAATGACATTGGATATCATGTTACTTTGTTTGAGTCAGAAAGCAAAGATTGGAAAATAGAAGCCGATAGTAGCTCATTAGAATTTGTAACTCAGCCATTTAACATGAATAATGAGGGAAGACAACGGTTAATTAATAGTGTCAATGAAATGGTGGAATGGGCAAGAGGAATTGAAGCTGTCAATAGTACAAAAATACATTCGGAA
>JBCCIX010000523.1:0-3339 GCA_039028075.1 Bacteroidota bacterium
AAATCAGTAGATGATCTCCCTGAATTTGAAAACTATGCCATGACCAACCGCACGTACCGGTACTTTACGGGAGAGCCGCTTTACCCTTTCGGCCATGGCCTAAGTTTTACCCAGTTCAGTTACAGTAACCTTACTATGGCTCGGTACGCCCAGTTAGGTGATACCATTAAGGTGAGCGTTGAGATCACTAATGTTGGAGATTACGCTGGCGCTGAGGTAACCCAGCTTTATATCACCAACACCAGAAAAGATATGGGTACCGAGCAACCCATACGGTCACTCAAGGCCTTTGAAAAAACTTTTTTGAAGTCCGGTGAAACCAAAACCGTACATTTCGAGCTTTCCCCGGATAAATTTGGCTTCTATGATTCGGAAGGTTCCCTTAAAATAGAGCCCGGATACTTCAAAATATCTGTAGGTGGTGGTCAGCCTGGTTATGAAAACCCGAGCACCGAAATAGTGTCATCATCACTAAATATCCATCGATAAGGGAGATGTAGCCCCTTCGCCGGTGTTTAGATCGCCCTGTCCAGTTTTTATAAAGTAGGGAATGGAAACCCGTAAACCATCAGTTGATACCTTAGACAGTATCATGACCAAAGCACTACACAATTTATCCCACATTGCGCTGTTGGTTCTGCTCTTTAACCATTGCAACTCCACTGCCGATACCTCCGCGCCTGAGTTGATGCTTTTCGATTTCAATGCCGGCCTAGAAGGTGAACTTATAGAGGTGGAAGATGCCCGTTTCAAAATAAGGAATGATGACCTGGGAAAGTGTCTCGAAGTGAATACGGGGACGGCACTGACCAAACCCGGGGTTAGAATTAAAAAACCGGGAAAGGAAGAGTGGGACCTCTCCGGGTATCACCAAGTGAAAGCCGATGTAAAGAATATCGGGGATGAGGCAATGCAGGTAGAAATGTTTGTTGGGAACGATCCGGACGGATTGGTAAGATGGTATTGTTCCGACTATCTCGATCTAAAGCCTGGGGAATCAGGCACGATTACGGTCCATTTAACCTGGACCCCGTGGGTACACGAACCGCAACTGGATTTTATCGCCATGCGTGGTGCCCCGGGACAAATTAAAACCGATGTATCCAAGATCGATGAATTTGCTTTTTACTCCCGCTACGCCAAAACAAGGAACTCTTTTCTTATTGATAATATCCGTGCCGTCGGTAAACTAGAGGTTAGAGATACCGCTGATTTCTATCCGTTCATCGATCAATTTGGGCAGTACAAACACGAAGGGTGGAAAGGTAAAGTAGCGGCGGTAGCTGATCTGAAAAGGGCGACGGATAAAGAAAAAGCGGACTTAAAGAAACATCCCGCACCAGATGGCTTAAGTACGTTCGGTGGCTGGGCCGACGGCCCCAAATTTGAAGCTACTGGTTTCTTCCGAACAGAAAAATATAAAGGAAAGTGGTGGATGGTTGACCCTGAGGGTTATCTCTTTTGGTCGGCAGGAATGAACTGCGTACACGCCAACAGTGTGCAAACAGGCATAGAAGGAAGGGAACATTATTTTGAATCCTTACCTCCAAATGAAGGCAGTACAGCTCAATTCCACTCTTTGAGCAACTGGGCACCCATGGGCTACTACGCACGGAACAAGCCATATAAAGCTTTTAATTTCTACCAGCACAACCTGTATCTGAAGTACGGGGATAATTGGCTTAGCATTTTTCAGGACAAGGTGCACCAAAGGTTTAAGAGTTGGGGATTGAATACAATTGGGTTTGTCTCTGATTTTGAAGCCACCCGACAGGGCAAAACACCTTACGTAGGGTCGATTTGGATCAACGCAACCCCAAAGATAGCAGGCTCAGAAGGCTATTGGGGCGAGTTTCACGATGTATTTGACCCGGATTTTCGGAAAAGGGTAGCAGAATCGGTAGTATCTCAAAAAGAAGGGGCGAACGATCCTTGGTGCATAGGCTACTTTGTGGACAACGAACTCTCTTGGGGAGATGTCGGTTCATTGGCCGAAGGCGTTCTGAGAAGCCCTGCAAGCCAGCCCGCCAAGCTAGAATTTGTGAATGATCTTAAAAATGAATACAAAACGATTGATGCGTTAAATAAAGCCTGGGGCTCCAATTTTAGCACCTGGGAAGAACGGCTGAATTCTACCCAGGTACCGCACACCTCCCGGGCAAAGAAAGACTTACAGGCATTCTACAGGAAAATAGCGGAAACCTATTTTGAAACTATCCATACTGAATTGAAGAAGGTCGCCCCAAACCAAAACTATTTAGGATGCCGGTTTGCTTGGGCGAACAATGCCATCGTATTAGGGGCAGCTAGTGCCTACATGGATATCATGAGTTTCAATAAGTACGAATATAGTGTGGAAAACGTATCGCTGCCCCAAGGCATCGACAAGCCTATCTTAATTGGGGAATTCCATTTTGGCGCTTTGGATAGGGGGATGTTCCACGTCGGTGTAAAACAAGCCAAAGATCAAGCAGAGCGTGGACAGTTGTATCAGGACTACATTCGGGGTGCTTTGAGAAATCCAAACATTATTGGTGCGCATTGGTTCCAGTATATCGATCAGCCGGCCACAGGAAGGGGTGATGGTGAAAACTATAATGTAGGTTGGGTAGATGTTTGCGATAATCCATTCGAGGAAGTGATTGAAAAAGTTAGGGAGACTACTTACGGTCTGTACCCATATCGCTTAAACGATGGTCAAACCGGAGCGATCGAGGCGGCTTTGGTAGATTTTTCGAACTAGCACTTTCCTTCTTAGCTAATTTTCACTTTACAGCTTAAAGGCTTCTAGATTGTGGGCACTTACGGAATATGCGTAGATGAACACTATTCATAAAGTAGAAGCTGGGGCTACGAAATGGGAATCGCGCTTCATTCAATTTCTTAAACTCAGAATTTCCCTGAATTATTCCATGTTTCTTTAGGCCCTATCTTCTCTATCACATCCCAATGCTCCACAATTTTTCCTTTTTTTAATCTATAAATATCAATGATGCACCAGTCTTCGTTATCCATTTGTACTTCGCTCAGAGTAGTGGCAAAATTGCCTTGAACGAGCAGTTTATGGATTTTTTTGTATCGCATAGCCAGCCCTTTGGCATCCAGGTCCTGGGTAAATTTTTGAAAACCTCGGATCCCATCTTCTACCGCTGGACTGTGCTGGATATATTCCTCGCTTGAGATGTAATCGGGAACCAGGTGATATTGTCCACCAATGAGCACCTTGTCACAAAATTCCGTAACAATTTTTCTATTGACTTCGGTTTTATGACCGTCTTCAATTTTTGAGGCACCATCCACCATAGAACGGCCAGAAGCCGTTTTTTGTACTTCTTCCTG
>JBCCIX010000524.1:0-3334 GCA_039028075.1 Bacteroidota bacterium
TCGATGAAGTGGTGGCGACATCCAGTCCTCACGTCGGATTCATTGGGCTGATTGATGAGCTCGAAAAGATTACCGGGGTAGCCGATGATCGCTATATTTTTAATTCCTACATCTACGAAAAAGTAAGCTCTGGGCAGGTATCCCAGGTCGGCTCTTTGAAGGACAGCAATCTCGAGGTTTTGCTGGACTTATCTCCGGATTTGGTGATGAAAACGGGTGTGGACAATGTAAGGAATGAAGATGTTCGTCTAACCGAGGCCGGGATACCTATTTCCTACAATGTAGAGTGGATGGAATCGAATATGCTGGCCCGGGCAGAGTGGATAAAGTTTGTGGGAGCTTTTTTCAATAAAGATGAGAAAGCGGATTCGATTTTCAGGCAGGTAGAAAAGGAGTATTTGACAGCCTTGTCAATTACGGCTAAGATAAAAGATCGTCCCTCGATCATGACCGGGAATAACTTTAAAGGTACTTGGTATATGCCCGGCTCGGATAGCTATCTGACCAAGCTGATTTACGATGCCGGTGGAGACTATTACTACAAAAACGAAAAGTCAACGGGCAGTCTACCACTTAGTTTTGAGGTGGTAGTAGACAAGATGATCGATGCAGATTATTGGCTGGGGCCACGTGCAGAATCTTTGAAAGAATTGGAAATGATGGACGAAAGATACACCCTTTTTAAAGCGTTTAAAGATGGAAATGTGTATACCTTCAACAAAAGAATGAGCGAAAGTGGGGGCAATGACTACTGGGAAAGCGGTATGACCCGACCCGACCTTATTCTCAAAGATGTGATTAAGATTTTCCACCCGGAATTACTTCCCGATCACGAGCTTTACTACTATAAAAAACTGCAATAGGTTATTAAGATTGGCTGCTGTAAATGGTTATATATTGAAACCTTGGCTGGTTGTAGTGATCGGGATTGGCTTCATCGTTAGCTTATTCTTGCTGGATTTAAGCTTGGGGAGTGTGCAGATTTCGGTAGAAGAGTTACTGAACATTATTTCAGGAAACCCTTCCAAAAAATCCTGGGAATATATTTTATTTAATTTCAGACTCCCTAAAGCTATCACCGCTATTTTAACCGGTGCGGGTATTTCCGTAGCGGGGTTACAAATGCAAACACTTTTCAAAAATCCACTGGCGGGCCCGTCAGTATTAGGAATTAGTCATGGCGCAAGCCTGGGGGTAGCGGTCTTTGTGCTCTCTTCTACGACAATTTTTGGAGTAACGGCTAATTTTCAAGAAACGTTGGGTAGCTGGGGGCTGATCCTGTTTGCTATAGCTGGGTCATTTTTAGTGCTGTTAAGCGTGTTATTTGCCTCAGCCAGAATATCCGATGGAGTGACTGTTCTTATTATCGGACTGATGTTTGGTTTCATCACAGGAGCTGTAGTAAGCATATTGCAGTACTTCAGTGATCCGGAATTGATTCAAAACTTTTTGGTATGGACCTTTGGCAGCCTTTCCGGGGTGGCATGGTCACAACTAAAGGTCATGGGACCGATTATAGCATTGACTCTTCTGCTCTCTCTATTATATGCCAAGCAAATGAATGCCTTGCTTCTAGGTGAGAACTATGCCACCGGGGTGGGTGTCAATGTAGCTCGAACAAGGCTGCAATTAATCCTTACCACCAGTATTGTGGCTGGAACCATCACGGCATTTACGGGCCCCATCGCGTTCATTGGGGTTGCAGTACCCCACTTAGCACGTTTGCTTTTCCGTACTTCTAATCACAAAGTACTCACTCCGGCGACCATGATGTGCGGTGTGGTCATTATGCTCATATGTGATATCGTTTCCCAGGTGCCTGGTGCACAAACTACGCTGCCGCTTAACTCTGTGACGGCACTCTTTGGTGCACCGGTCATTTTGGCAATCATAATCAAAAACAAGAAAATGAAAGGAGCATTTTAGTGGACGGCGTGGTAACCATGAATCAGGAAGTGACCCATTTCACCAAACCTATTCTCTATACCCGTGGGTTGACGATCGGCTATAAAACCAAGCGCAGCTTACTCGAACTTGAAAGGGATTTGGATATCGAAATTTATAATGGCGAACTGGTCTGTCTCATCGGTCCAAATGGGTGTGGCAAATCTACACTTATGCGTACCATTGCCGGTCTGCAAAAGCCTTTGCATGGAGAAACGTTTATCGCCGGGGTAGATGTAAAAAACATCAAGCCACACCAGTATGCTCGATTGTTAAGCCTGGTACTTACGGACAAAGTTACCGTAGGGGCGATGACGGTGATGGATATCGTTTCCATCGGGCGTTATCCATACACCAACTATTTTGCCAAGTTGCAATTGAACGACTATGAAATCATTGAACGCTCATTGGATAGTGTGCATTTGAATGAATACAAAGACCGATTCTTTAGTGAACTCAGCGATGGCGAGAAGCAGCGGGTGCTCATTGCGAAAGCGTTGGCTCAAGATACGCCTTTGATCCTATTGGATGAACCCACGGCGCACCTTGATTTGCCCAATCGTGTGGAAATCATGAACATCTTAAAACGATTAGCTAAAGACACCAGTAAGGCCATCTTTCTATCCACACACGAGCTGGACCTGGCCCTTCAGACCGCAGATACTATCTGGTTAATGAACCGGGAAGAAGCCCTGAAAAGCGGTACGCCGGAAGATCTGGTTTTATCCGGCATGTTTGAGCGCGTATTTAAAAGCAATGCGTTTACGTTTGATAAACTTTCCGGCTCTTTCAAAGTAGTGCATCCGGCCAAAGGAAAAGTCTCGCTATCGGGAAACGATGTTCATAGCATCTGGGCTCGGCGTGCGTTGGAAAGGGAAGGATATCAGGTGGTTCGGGATAGAGGATATCCGATTAGAGTCCTCTATGAAAATGACCATTGGAAGCTGGAAATGAACGGTCAGGTTTTTGTTTGCGCTGAAATTCGTGAATTGCTCGATGTTTTGCGAAAGATAAACCGTTCCGATTAGGTGACCTGGTAGAAAACCACGATACGTCGATCACAGCTTTCTAAGAGAGGACGGAGATGCCTAATCATACCTGGAAAGCCCTAAAACTATTGAATATGAGATCATTCTAAAGCATTTAGTAGCTAGTGTAAAGTGCTAGTTGCCCCAACTAATTTTCTCAGTCGTTCTGTTCGGTTACGTTTCTTTCGGATCATATCTTAAAAGTGGAATTCATAAAAAATCACTTTTGATTAGTCACTTCGGTGTAAGCAATATGCTGCCTACTTTCTGTACATAAATTGAGCGGACTCAGGTAGGGCGTGGGTAAATGACTATCAAATGATAAAGTAAGCGTTTGCTTATTGTAGGTATCAAAATACGAA
>JBCCIX010000525.1:0-3322 GCA_039028075.1 Bacteroidota bacterium
ACAAGGAATACGAAAGGCTTACTTTTTAGCAACCCATTTAAGCTGAAAGACGGATTGACGATTTCATCATCGTCGGCAGCAAGTTCTCCCTGTTGATTTAAATATTTTCTAAGTACGGTGGTTATCAAGATCAGAACAAGCAGGATAAGGACTAAAACGATGACAAGCCCAGCCATTATAATATTCAAATACACGGAAGGAATGGATTCACCTGTTTGAGCTACTGCCTCACCGTCAGCCGGCGCTACCTGAGCGATAGCAGGCCCTGCCTCGGTTTCAGCTTTGACGTAGGCCAGGATGGATAAGATTTGATCTCTACTAAAAGTGGGGAAGGCGGTCATTTGAGTAGGCTTGTACTCTTCCCACAATTCGTTCGCATACTCGTCGCCACTGGCAATCACTTTCTGGGAATTCCATATGAAATTTACAATCCAATCTATGGAGGGCGCTCTATCGTAGACATCTTTAAGTGCAGGGCCCACCAGTTTCTCATGTACTTTATGACAGCTTTGACAATTACCTTTGAATAAGTTCTCACCCTCTGATATACGCGCTTCATCAGTGGGAATTTCATCTTGTGCGTTGGTAGTATTGACGATCGTAAATGAAAAAATGATAATGAAAAATGAAAAAACGCTTGTGTAAATACTCTTTTGCGTCATATATATCTTAATCGGTTTAATGAGAATCTCATCAGATTTATCCATTACGCACAAAACTAATGTTGGAAAACCTTATTTCAAACATATTTAAAGGGCGCTTTCTTCCTGTAATGGGCCAATAATAGCACCAACGGCACCTCTAAAAATTAAAAGGGCCTTTAAATACCAAAGAAAGCGTTTTTACCATTTATTTAGAACGATTACAAATAGAAAAATGATCTTCATTAGGGGTGCATCTGATTGATGTCATTTTATTGATTATTGAAGGTTTAGCCGGTGTTTTTTGGAAAACCAGTTTTGTTTTCCAAAAAACACTATCTAAAATCTAAAACCTGCGGTTCTACCACTCTAAAATCCGTAATGTCAAAAATAGCGGCCCCGGCAATATCGTAGTCAAAATTTGAAACACCGGCGGGGACATTAGGATACCAGGCCAGCCGGATTTGAACGGTATTAAAAGTAAGATTTTCATTGCGAAACCTAAAGCCAATACCATAACCTTGATACAAGGTATTGTCGAAAATCTTGTTGCTTTTATCATTGATTAAGGCTAAATCAATAAAGCTGAACACAGCAAGCCTAAAGCCAATCACGTAAAGCGGAGTAAAAGCGACGGTTTCACTGCTGAAGTTTAACCGGTTTGTTCCTCTCAGAAAAACATTATTCAAACCTCTAATTCCGTCAGCATCATTGATGGTAATGAACTCATCGTCAAATCTTCGTATACCTCGGGTAAAATCGAAAGAGAAAAACTGCCTGAAATTGGTGCGTCTAAGTCTGTACAAATTACTGAAGTAATTAGCACTTAAATTCAGCATTCCTTGCTCAAACCTGCCGTCCCGATCAAAACCTCCGAATGCGATCTGGGGCCTAATGTAGCCTAACCTGCCAAAATACTTTCCCAATGCTACTTTGAACCCCAAGTAGTTACGTTCATTGAACTCATTATACTCACGGCCGAAGGTAGCTTCGTACAGAACACCTTCAGGAATATCTTCAGTACGGCCAAAACCTAAAATCAGGCTACTTTTTTCGTAAGATCGGGTAGAGTATCCGACTGACATGAGGTACAGGTCAGTATCCGTAAAGAATTGGTTGGTATTCTCGTTGACTACCTCAGGGCGCTGCAAAAATCGCGTTCTTGAGTAGCGGCCAGCAATTTGCAAATTACTTCTTTTATCACCCTCCTCGCGGGTGAGATAGGCTCTTCCCAACCAGAAATCCTGGTTGTTAAACTCAGAATCGAAACGGATAATTTCATCTGGATTTATCCTTTCCACAACCTCTCGTTGGGTTAGTAATTGAATGCCTCCTGCGTATTTTGTCTCCGGGGTGATAAATTCCCGGAATATTCGAAATCTGCTCCTATCCAGGAGTTCGCTACTTACAAAATTGAAATCGGTGGTGATAAAGGTATTTTTTATACTGTTTATTCTATAAGTACCACTATACCCCCAAAGCTGGTTATTAACCTCGTCATAGTCAATTTCATTCCGTACCTCATGGCCTAATCCTAAAAAGTTTCTTTCCGTAATCGCAACATCCCAATCGTCAAAACCACTAAACCCCGCATCAAATGAAATCGACCAAAGATCTTTTACCACCACAATCGCTTCCACCTCGCCTTCAGTTGATGTCGGTCTGAGGTAAATGCGCGAGTCTCGAACAAATGGCAAAGACCTGATGATCCTCTCGCTGTCCGTTATCAAGTCTTCATCTACTCTATCCCCCTCCTCAAAAAACAAATTGTTACGTACCACTCGACTTCTGGTGTAGCTATGCAGTTTGTTTCCTGCCTTCACAGCCCACTTACTTGATCGTTTGGTTGTGTCGTTAATACTAGTTCCAAATATTTCCAGCTTTTTGATCGTGATCTTGGCGATCTTTTGGCCTTCAAACTCCTTCAGTGAATACGATCGAGTATCTACCTTTTTCTCCGAACTCTTTTTCTTCTTTTCCGGATCTTTAAAAAGAAGATCATATAGCTCTTTGGTAAACCGCCGTTTGTAAAAACTATTTTTCAATTTCAAATACAACTCTTCCGATCTTTTTCCACGGTCTAAAATCATCCGCCTGGCAACACTATCCGGTAAAACAAGTAAGGTATCGTTCGGTACATACATAGAAGAATCACCCAGCACTATAAAACTTCTGCCTTGCACCATAATCGTATCTACTTTTGAGTTTTGAGCCTGTAATCCCACACAAAAACTTAGGAAAAGAGATATGATCAGAATTTTCTTCACACTTTGGAGCAACAGCAACCGATTAGATTAAGATTTCTTGGAAAGGTTTATAAATAATTCCCTCCCTTGTCTGGGTTTAATAGAATTATAACATCTCTCGAAGACATTGAATTCAAAATAAGTTTCAAAATACGCGCGGTACTCATCACGAAACCCTCCGTAAGGTGGGTGATCATGAAAAAGTTCATCTTCAAAAAGTAAACCCACGAGCTTTCCAGTGCGAGATAGTAAGTTAGACATCTTGTGGGCATATGCAGGTCGCTCAGAGGGATGCAACGCACAAAAAAAGGTTTGTTCAATAATAAGTTCATAGGTAGAATCTAATTCAAAGAAGTCGCCACATATGAGATGATCTTCTGGAAACGCAGCATGCTCTTCGGCAAATTTTTTCAACGGTAATGGTGATAGATCTAC
>JBCCIX010000526.1:0-3319 GCA_039028075.1 Bacteroidota bacterium
CACTACATCATGAATCAAAAGTCTTTGACATTGAAAATGGCAACGGGCGTAGGGTGAGCGCCGAGCTCTTTAATCATACCCCAGGTAAAAAGGCCAGTTACAGTTTGCGCTTAAGTGGTGTACCGGGTGAAAAAGAAGGGTTAGCGCATTCCATCCGGGTGAAAAAAGGAGATACCATTCGTTCCGAAGTATACGCTAAATATATCGAGTTGAAAGATGATCCTGATATCGCTAACGTACTGACCTCCTGGGCATCCCCACCTGTGCCCCATCGGGCGGCGTGGACGGAGGTGGGCTATCTTCGCCTTTCACCAAAGTCCATTAGGCACGGTAACCTCCGGTGACACTAAAGAGGAACAACTTTGAAATACAACTTTACCTAAGAAAAAAGCCCTATTCAAATCCTTTTTTTCCAATTCAATTTGCCGGTGAGTGCATGGAAACTCAACAAACGGTCTTCGATAATAAACAGTAGATTATCTTGGTAAGGAAAAATAAAAGCGGCATTGCTTCCTGACCAGAGATCATCGGTCTCACTTCCCGTAAACTCCCAAAGTAAATTCCCTGTTTCATCTAAGACGGATACGATAAAAGTAGCCTTCTCTAAAGTTTCGTAGCTATGAATCACCGTGATGTTAGCGGTGGTATCTGTGCCCACTTCGTAGGTTCGCATAAACATAGGTGCGATGAAAACCTGTTCCGGTTGCAAGGTCTTACCGTCTGTATCAACCAAGATCTTTCGCGTGCCTCCTTGTAGTTTAAAGAAGATAGCATTCAAATCTGCGTATCCATCACCTATTCTAGCATGTTCTGTAAAATCTTCATCCAGCGTGACCGGTAACGTAGCGGCAGGGAAAAGTGCTTTCAGCGAATCTTGGTATATTTTTCCCTTATTATCCTTCAACGTGATGGTCAAGTTTTTTGGATCAAATGTGTAGCGGTAGAGCCCTTCGTTATCATTTGAAAGTAAGGTAGTCACCTCGTCTTCGGAAAACTCCACCAGGTCACCCGTTTCAATATCTACCACGCAAATTTCATCCTTGGTCTTGTAATGGATAAACTTCTCTGAATAACTAAGAAAGCTTGTATTTGTCCTATCAATACCTTTTCTGAAAAGCACCTGTCCATTTTCCATATTAATCCAATAAAAGCGAGGCTCTCCTTCGCCATCTCTACCAATAAAATACACTTTATCCTTAATAAGAAGGTATTTTTGGTGGGTGCCCAGGTAAGCGATCCTTTGATAGGCGAGATAACCAGATCGCGATTGAATACCAAAAAAAATAATTCCTAACATTATGGCAGGGAAGATGAAATAACTTGTAAAATTTACCCAGGGTGAATCATATTTTATTAAAAGACGAACGCAAAAAAAACTGCCAACAATTAAGTAAAAAATAAAAAAGTAAAAGAAGTTAGAGAAGATCCAATCCAGCATATGAATTATTTTATCAATGCTAATATAGTGAAATGATTACTTACTCAAATGAAAGAGGAATCTCATAATAAAGTCCAGTTTGAGTTTTTGTCTGTTCTCAGAGTTATCGATGAAAGCATCGAATAACCGGTAAGCAATATGTTTATACGGAGAGTGAGCATCAACCCGCCTAAATCCTTATCCCTGTTAAGGTGCAGTAGGATTTACGTAAAATACGTCTATTTGCTCCATGAAATGAGGATTTCACGAGAAACCGCCAGGTTCCGAAGATGTAAGGTGGTAAATAGTAATGCTAGAATTAACTAGTTACTCCAAAGAAAATAGATATATTTAGATACGTATTTTTTCGTTTGTTTCCCTTTGCTACACATCATGAACCCGCCAACAAACTCCGATTATCCTTATACCGATACCTCTACAGTTTGCCTGCCAGATGAAAACTGGAAGCCTGTACCCTATTATGAAGGCTACTACGAGGTGTCAGACCTAGGACGGGTAAGATCCTTAGATCGGGTCATTCCCCATCCTCGGTTAAATACCCAATTTGTAAAAGGAAGGGTGTTGAAACAAAAAGTTATTTATCATAATAATACACTCAGTGACCAACCTATGGTAGACCTTCAGGTGTCGCTATCGAAAGATGGGGGGCAGCATTATCGCAATGTCCGGCGATTGGTGTATTCAGCTTTTATAAAACATCTATCTTACGAAGAGGATAAAATGTACGTAATCAATATTGATTGTAATGGTTTCAATAACAGGTTAGACAACGTGAAAGCCGTATCAATCAAAGATAAATCGCGGCGGGCTTTTCAGCGGAACCGGGTCCCGGAAAGTTACCTGAGTTATGCAGATCGAAGCCAATGGGAAAATTATGGCGGCTATGCCAGGCGTAAACCGATAGAGCAATTGGACGAGCATGGAAATCTGATCGCCCACTATGAAAGCGTCCGTGAAGCTTCTCGAAGGACGGGGATAGGAGAAAAAGAGATTATTAGTACGGCAAAAGGCCGATACCGGAAATGGAAAGGGTTTATTTGGCGGTATGCCAAATGATTACTACCACCTTTGGAACTACGCTTGTAGGTTGCAAAACCCTATTTCAGACCCAGTGTCGTGTCACAGATCAAATGACGATATGCTTTTTCGACTGTACTCACGATCGAACAACCTTACTAGGCCTCCGAGGCTTAGTAAGGTTTCCATGAATCACTGACATGACACTAGGTATCACAGTCAGAAAAGTCCATAATTTCCTCCTTTTCTAAATTTGCAAGTAGTAAGGACAGGTTTTGCAGCATTCGACATGTATTTTTTTACAGCCTGGGTGAACAGCTGTTTAATAATTTTTGAATAGTTACCTTCTCCTCTCATCCTTCTTCCGAATTCCGAATCTGAAACCGTCCCGCCGTGTAATGACTTAATTTGGTTCCAAACCTTCTTTTCACGTCCAGGAAAGTTTTTGACCAACCAGTCGTGAAATACAGTGGCAATTTTACCATTCAAGCGTACTAGGGTATAACCCGCGCTGAGCGCTCCATGTTCAGCAGCTTTCCTGATGATATTCGGAATTTCGTGATGGTTTAATCCGGGAATAATAGGCGCGTTCATAATCGATACAGGTATCCCCGCCTGCGTTAGTTCGATAATAGCCTTCATCTTCTTAATTCCGGAGGCGGTCCTGGGCTCCATCAACAACCTTAGCTTTTCATCCAGTGTGGTAATGGACAAAATTACCATCACTAATTGATCTTTCGCCAGCTCAGCTAAAATATCCAAATCTCTTAGCAAAAGTGTATTTTTCGTGATGATCGCCACCGGATGCTTGTATTTGTTAAAAATCTCCAACAAGGATCGTGTTATTTTCAGCTTTCTTTCCAG
>JBCCIX010000527.1:0-3318 GCA_039028075.1 Bacteroidota bacterium
ATCGGCTGAGGAATCTTTTTTGGCTTTGGTTGAGAGAGTGCATTCCGGATTCACAAAAGACATCGATCATGTTCGTTATCCCTATCCTAAATTATTGACAGAACTTAAGCTCACAAGAGGAGATAGCGATGACCGTTTCCCGGTCTCATTTGCCTATCAAAATATTTTTGACAGGGCCTTGGATGAAAAAGCAGTGGATGATATTACATTGATAGAAACCATCGAACAAGAGGTCACCAGTGCTTACACCTTGTCAGTGATGGATTTAAGAGATCGGATTACTGCAAAACTCAAATACAGAAAAGATCGCTTTCTAAGAGAATCCATCCAACAGCACCTGGGTTATTATAGAAGGATTCTGAAAGCCATTATAGGAGAGCCTCGAACCATCATCCGGGAAATAGCGCTATTGTCCGAAAAGGAAAAGCATCAGCTTCTCTTTGAGTTCAATGATACAAAGGCGGCTTATCCGAAGGATAAAACACTGGTGGAGTTATTTGAGGAGCAGGTAAAACAAATGCCGGAACATATCGCGTTGGTCTTTGAAGAGAAGCAATGGACTTATAAGCAGTTAAACCAGACGGCCAATCAATTAGGAAACTACTTAAAGAGATCCTATCGTATCCAACCTGATGATCGGATAGGTATTCAACTTGAGCGCGGCACGTGCCTGGTGATAAGCATTTTGGGAATATTAAAGTCAGGAGGGGCCTATGTGCCGATTGATCTTGAGTATCCTCAAGACCGGATCGATCACATGATTCAAGACAGTGATTGCAAAGTGGTCATGGATCAGAAAGAGTTGGACAAGTTTCAGATGGTACAACAAAACTATTCCAAAGAAAACTTACCAGTCTTAAGTCGCCCTCATCATCTGGCTTATGTGATTTATACTTCAGGATCAACAGGAAAACCAAAAGGGGTGATGGTGGAGCATAGAAATTTGTCCAACTATATTCATTATGCAAACAACAAATACTATTTTGATAATCACGCAAATGATAACAATTGCGTTCTTTACAGTTCACTGTCTTTTGATTTGACCGTCACTAGTCTTTATCTTCCTTTCTTATCCGGAAGTACTCTCCATATTATAGATCAGCAGGACACGAATCAATTATTAAAAAATGTTTTAACAACAGAGGCAAATCTGATTAAACTGACCCCTGCCCATATTGATCTTTTGGACGGTAGTGATTTATCGATAAATACTTCTATAGGTTGTGTCATTGTGGGAGGGGAACAATTTACTTCATCGCAACTAAAGAAGATGCGAGCTTTAAAAGCCGACCTTAAGATTTTTAATGAATATGGTCCCACAGAAGCTACGGTAGGTTGTAGTGTTTTTGAGTTATTTCCTGAAACTAATTCCATCTCCATCGGGGCTCCTATATCAAACACTCAGATGCATGTTATAGATGCAAACATGCAACTGGTTCCGATAGGCGTTTCTGGTGAATTATGTATTGCCGGAGACGGTTTAGCCAGGGGTTACTTGAATTGTCCCGAGTTAACGGCTGAGAAATTTGTAAAGAATCCTTTTGGGAAAGGAAGGCTATACAAAACCGGGGACCTGGCCCGCAGGCTTCATAATGGAAACATTGAGTTTTTGGGCAGGATGGACCATCAGGTGAAAATCCGAGGCTATCGCATCGAATTGGGAGAAATAGAAGCAGCCCTCAACAGCTATGAGACTATTCGAAATACCGTAGTCATTGCAAGAGAATATGAAGGAAGCAAGCAGTTGGTGGCCTATTATGTGCCAAAAAATGAAGGAGAAGAGTTGGAGGTTCCGAAACTTAAAAGCTATTTGTCGAAAAGTTTGCCAGAATACATGGTCCCATCTTTCCTCGTTCCAATAAATGAGATCCCTTTAACGCCCAATGGCAAAACCAATCGCAAGGCGTTGATCGCAAACAAGCTGAAAATCACAGGTAATTTAGAATATGTAGCTCCCGGCACAGAAACTGAAAAGCAGCTAACTGTGATCTGGCAGGAAGTACTAGGGGTAGAGCAAGTAGGAATCCACGACAACTTTTTTGAGTTGGGAGGACACAGCCTTAATGTAACCCGATTGATGAATCGGATCCATAGCCAACTCTTGGTTGAAACCAATATAAAAGAATTGTTTTTACACCCTGTATTGGCAGATCAAGCAACGCTGATTGAAAAACACTCTCTAAGTAAATATCAATCAATTCCACAGGCCCCTGCTCAGGCGAGTTATCCACTTTCTAATGCCCAGCGTCGTTTATGGGTACTCAGTCAGTTTGAAGAAGGTAATAAAGCCTATAATGTTCCTTTAGTATACCATGTTCAAGGGGTCTTAGATCTTAACGCTTTAACAGAAGCATTTAAGGATATGATGAAACGTCATGAGATACTTCGAACTGTTTTTCGTGCAGATGCTGAGGAAGAAGTCCGTCAGTGGGTTCTGGAGATGGAAGCCTTGGAATTTAGCATAGCGTTCGAAGATCTATCTAAAGAACAAGTTTCTCCCTTGTCCCTAAAAGAAATGCTCGTTCGCACAGTTAGCGCTCCTTTTAATCTGGAAAAGAGCCCTTTACTTCGTGTAAATCTGTTCAAGCTCTCCCAAGATCGTTATGTGTTTGTCTGTGTGATGCACCATATCATCAGTGATGAATGGTCAATGGACATCTTTATTAAAGAATTATTTACCATTTATCAGGGTCGCATTTCGGGAGAAGAGACACTTCTCCCTGCCTTACCAATCCAGTACAAGGACTATTCATTATGGCAACAGGATCAACTTGAATCCGGGATTTTGGAAGCCTCGAGAGCTTATTGGCTAAGCAGATTCAAAGGAGAAGTTCCGGTGCTGTCTCTTCCAACGGACCGTGTGCGTCCCAGGGTGAAAACCTATCGGGGAGGTCTGGTAGTGGGAAAGATTCCTATGGAAGTATTGAGCAGCTTGGAAAGCTTATTACAAAAGCAGGGGGCCACCCTCTTTATGGGTGTGACGGCGCTGGTAAAAGTCCTTTTGTACCGCTATAGCGGCCAGGAAGACCTGATTGTAGGCAGTCCTGTAACCGGAAGAGATCATCAGGATCTTTCGGGTCAAATTGGTTTTTATTTGAACACATTAGCATTGCGTACGCACATAGATGCAAATAAAGGCTTTATCAGCTTGTTAAAACAGCTAAAAGAAACGACACTGGCGGCTTATGAACATCAGCGGTATCCTTTTGATAAGTTGGTAGATGAACTGGACTTAAAAAGAGATAGGAGTCGGTCTGCCTTATTTGATGTGATGGTTATCCTGGCAAATGCTGAGGGGTTAAGAGACCAAAAGGTATC
>JBCCIX010000528.1:0-3311 GCA_039028075.1 Bacteroidota bacterium
CATCCATAAAATTCCAGAGGCCAATCTTTTTGGATGTAGCGATAGCCTTGAGGACAGCAGCATGCATTTTTCCACATTCTATCAAGTGGTCAGCACGGTCTTTGTAGGTCTTCGCCCAGTGCTGCGTTTTTCGAGGAGAGATCAACTGCATGGTACGCTTATCGTCTAATTTTCTACGTATCCCATCGATCCAGCCAAACGCAATCAGTTCGTCGAGCACCTGGGAAACGGAAACGTATTTATCGGGCTGGTCTATTTTATAAGTGACCAGCCAAACGCTGTTGTCCTGAGTATGATTGTGCTCCAACCAATTCCTCAGCGCTGATGCGGAGGTGATCTCTACTTTTTTAAAATTCTCGGTAGAAACCATCCTTAGTAAATTCGTTTTCTCATTTCTTTCTTTTCGCTGTGCTTCTTCTTATCATCCAGTCGCTTTTTTTTGGAGGCTTTGCTTGGCGAGGTTCTTTTTCTCGGTGTTCTTTGAAAAAACGCTTTTGCCAAGGCCCGATCCAGCTTTTTAAAAGCAATTTCTTTATTCTTTAGCTGTGAACGCTTGCGATCTGCGGTAATAAGAAGATCGCCGCTTTTGGTAATCTTTGATGTATTGGCCGCCAAAACTAGCTCTTTCTCAAGAGGGGTAAGCCTTGCTGATGCATGCACATTCCAACGTAGTTGTACCTTGGTCTCAACTTTATTGACATGCTGTCCTCCGGGGCCGCCGCTACGGACCGTAGTGATAGCTACTTCATCCTTTATTTCACTGACTTTTATGCGCCTCATTGTTGTAAAACATTCATTTAGGTACCGTGTTTTAGGGAATAATAGGAAAGTGTGAAATTCAATTAAATAATGTTAGAACATTTTTTTTCATGTCCGTATTGTGCGGCAGAAATTTCGATGCTGCTCGACCCCTCCGTTTTATCACAACGGTATATCGAAGACTGTGAGGTTTGTTGCAATCCGATAGAGGTCAGTTATGCGCTCGAAGATGGAATAATCATCGCATTTGATGCCAGTTCTATAGAACAATAATTATCTGCTTTCCGGCAACAGGGTATACTCAGGGAAGTTACCGTACAATCGGTCTCCGTTCATTGAGTTAGTCACGGCTTCAACTAAGTACTTTCCTCCAACGAAGCAACCTTTCCAAGATTCACCGAGCCCCCCAAAAGTAGCCTCTCTGTCACCTCTTGATTTAACGGCATTAACACCTACCTTGTATCCTCTTAATTGCGCGGCTATTTCATCTGATTCCTCGGGATTATCGCAAGCTATGGAGGAAACTAACGCCCCGTTGGATACATTCATTTCGGTTATCAACTCCTCTTTGCTGTCAACCAAAATAATGCTATCTAACGGGCCAAAAGGCTCATTGTGATACAGGGTAGCGTTTTTGGGTAAATTGAGTAGGGCCGCCGGAGCTAAATACGCAGAGGTATCTTGATGTGGCAAAAAGTTTTCTTCTTTCATTTCCCCCTGGTAGATGGAGACTGCACCCTTGCCCAAGGCATCATTGAACATAACGTTAAGATCACTGACTTTTCTGGAGTTAATTAAGGGACCAAAGTCATAATTAGGAGGTTCTTTCGCTCCCTTCTCCACCAAAAGCGGATTACCGAAACGCAATGACTTCAAAACCGGTAGATACATATCCAGAAATTTGGGGAACAATGCTCTCTGCACAACAAACCTAACGTATGCCGTACAACGCTGCTTTCCATATTTAAAACCTGATTTTATCTGTTTCGCCAGACCCTCCCAGTTAGAGAATTCCCAGACACCGTAGCTGTTAATCCCCTCCATCTCGAGCATGTAACGCTTGTTTTTGTTATAAAGGGAACTGGCTATCATACGGCCGTTGCTCTTCCCTCCTACGTAAGACAGGCAATCCACAGCATCGTGGGTCACCAATGCTTCACTTAGAACACCGCCCGATCCGCTAATTAGGGATACCGGCAGCCCTATTTTTTTTGCAATGCTAAAACACACCGTAAGCGACCATAATCCACCATCGGAAGGTGTTTTAGCAATAATTGAGTTTCCTGCTAAAACCTGAACCAGGCACGCGTGGACCAAAACAGATAGTGGATAATTCCAGGAGGCGATGTTTGAAATTACCCCTAGCGGTTTTCTGTCTTTCAACATGGATTCCATGTTATCCAAGTACCATCGTACACCGTCCACGCAGCGTTCCACACTGTCCAGGGATTGTAGATAAGGCTTACCAATTTCCCAGACCAATATATACGAAAGAAGCTCTTTATGTTGCTCAATTTCGTTCACGGTTTGCTTTACCAATTCCGTACGCTTATCAAGCTTCACTTTTTGCCAGTCTTTAAATTCTTTGGCGCAGTATTCTACCGCTTCCTTTCCTTCTTGCGCTTTGAGCATAGGATAGTACCCCAATAAAGTACCGTCAATACTGGAATTAAAGGGTTTGAGATTACCTTCATTTTGCCAATGACCATTAACCAAATTCAAAATATCCCCATTTTCGTTAAAGGCTTCAGGACACAGCGCCTTTACTTGTTTCATTAATGTGCTCCATTCTGCCTTTTCTAAAATCTGTTTTCCCATTGTGTTTTAATTTCTGCTGTTCTCCTCCGTAGATCGATTTAAGCCTCTACAGATCGTCCAAACAGGTATCTATGCGATTGTCAACTTCATCTTCTTGTTGATCAAGTAGTCTTAAAATGAAATCCTCTCCTCGCATGGCTTTTCTTTTTTAATTGATGGCTACGTTATGCATTTTTAACAAAACAGACCGGAATCAGTTATCAAGGAAAAAGAAAAATGATAAACTTATTATTTGTAATACTTACTACGCTAGCTACCCCTCCTGCTTCTATTTACGATTTCAAAGTAGAAGCTATAGATGGTACCACTATTGATTTTTCACAATTCAAGGGCAAGAAGTTGTTGATTGTTAATACGGCCTCAAAATGTGGTTATACTCCCCAATACGAAGACCTGCAAGAACTACACGAGTTACACGGGGATAAACTGACTATCCTGGGTTTTCCCTCCAATAACTTTATGGGACAGGAGCCCGGTACAAATCTGGAGATCGCCGAATTTTGTAAGGCAAATTACGGTGTTACCTTTCAATTGTTTTCAAAAATTGACGTAAAGGGAAAAAATCAGCACCCACTGTATTCGTGGTTGTCAGATAAAGATAAAAATGGCTGGAACGACAAAGCACCTACCTGGAATTTCTGTAAGTATTTGATTAATGAAAACGGTCAACTGGTTCATTTTTATAAATCTGGTGTGAAACCTTTAGATCAGAAGATTATTGCCTTCATTAACGG
>JBCCIX010000529.1:0-3299 GCA_039028075.1 Bacteroidota bacterium
TCCATCCGCAGTTTGCGCCCATTTCAAAATGATATAAGGTCTCTTCTTCTCAAAAGCAGTGAAAAAGCGTTTATTTAAAGCAACCGCTTCTTTCTGTCTTAAACCAATCTCTACCTCGGTTCCTGACTCCCTGAGCCTTTTCACACCCTTGCCACTCACTTTAGGATTTGGATCCTCAGTAGCAATGACCACTCTCCTCACACCTTTTTCTACTAATAAATCTGCACACGGTGGTGTTTTGCCGAAATGGGAACAGGGTTCTAATGTAACGAACACGGTACTATCTTTTAACATTGATTGATCAATGACCGAATTGATGGCGTTAACCTCGGCGTGGGGACCTCCATAATTCTGATGAAAACCCTCACCCACAATAATATCGTCATGCACTATAACACAGCCTACCATAGGATTAGGACTTACACTTCCTATTCCCAAAGCTGCCAATTCCAGGGCTCGATCCATGTACGAGGTTAGTCGGGTCATATTAATAATGCCTTACTTTTTTTAATATCTTTGCTGAGGTTGTCAATCAAGCAATGTTACCAAAACACCGCTTACAATAAGGCTTTCATGTCCGAGATTCTTCCTGATTCTTCCAAAAAACTCTACCAGTATATCTATGATAGAATAACAATTGATGAACCTGACCAGGAAGTTTCTGCTATTAGCTACTTGATCCTGGAAAATCAATTTGGCATCGACCGTGCGGAAGTCATCTTAGACCGGTCTTTAAACTTATCCACGAAAGAGCTTAAATCACTTAGTCAGTTCATTGCTCGTGTAAATAATAATGAACCTCTTCAGTATATACTGGGTGAGGCAGAATTTTACGGTAGAAAATTTAATGTTGATCTGTCCGTACTCATTCCAAGACCTGAAACCGAGGAGTTGGTTAACTTGATCATAAAAGAAAATAGGGGTAAGAAAATAAAGTTTCTTGATATTGGCACGGGCTCAGGATGCATTCCCATTACCCTAAGCAAAGAACTAAAGGAAACCAAAGCCTACGCCATAGATGTGGACCCTCGTACGATTAAGACGGCAAGAGCAAATGCATCTAAATTTGAGGTAGAAGTGGAATTTATGCTTATTGACATTCTAACAGAAGGGATTCCAAACGGCCCTTACGATGTTATCGTTAGTAATCCCCCTTACATTAGAGAGAGTGAACGGGATACTATGAAAGAAAATGTAAAAGACCACGAGCCCTTTAAAGCTCTCTTTGTAGTAGATAATGATCCTCTCCTCTTCTACAGAAGAATTGCAGAATTGTCTATTGCAGCCTTAAAAGAAGGTGGACGGATGTATTTTGAGGTGCATGAAGCATTTGGTGAAGATGTAAAAATTATGCTTGAAGTCCTTGATTTTAACGAAGTGAAATTAATTAAAGACCTCAATGAAAAAGATAGAATGGTCAGAGCCACCTGGTCAAACGATCCGTTCACCAAGCCAAATGGCCTCTGACATTTTCATTTCAAATAGGCCGTTTACAATGGCTTTATGTACACCGTATCAGTAATATGGAGTACTTTAAGTTGATTCATGTCTATTTAGTCCGTAGGATGGCTATCAACTATGTGTTGAGATACTATTCTATACACTTCTGCCAGTTCCTCATTATTTTTCAAATATTCGAGATGACGGTCTAGTGTTTGAAAATCGTGCCGTTTTGCAGGCCCCGTTTGGGCAGCTCTGGCTCCCATCTTGGCGGCTTTCGACAAAGTCTCCCTTACCAACGGGTAAAGCAAATCCTCATCAAGTTCGTTCTCCTTCAAGATGTCATTCGACACCGCCATAAAATGATTAACAAAATTGTTAGCGAATACCGCAGCCAAATGAAGCGCCATGCGCTGTTCACTATTGATAGAAACTACCCTTTTGCTGATAGCTCGCCCTACCTCGGATAACACACCACTCGACAAGCTGCTTTCTCCCTCAATGCAAATCGGAATCTCCGAAAACGTCACCTGAGTCTCTTTAGAAAAACTCTGAAGTGGGTAAAAAATGCCGATGTGCTCGGTTGCCGAGTACGAAAGTACACCCGCACTCAAACTTCCACTAGTATGTACTAATATGGAATCCTCCGCCGGTAAGCTAATTTCCTGTGCAATCTCCTGCACCGCATCATCAGAAGTACTAATAATGAAAATATCGGATTTACTTGTACTAAAGTCAAGGTCTTTTTTTACCTCTGCTTCGTATAATCTTGAGACAAGATTGCGAACCTTTTTAGGGGTTCTTCCATAGACTTCAAAAACTCCATAACCTGCATTTTCGAGCGCCGGAGCGAGATGCCAGGCTACGTTACCTGTTCCAATTAAAGAAATGCGATACGCCATTGAATAAAAATACCAACAATTTTATTCAACACCTTTTTCCCGCATCATTTTAAACTGCGAGTATCTTCTAACGACTGCTACGCTAAAGCCCAACATAAGTACAAGTGTACCTGCCCAAAGTACATTAATTAAGGGCTTTTCCATGGCTTTAAGGATGATCCAATCTTTTTGACGCGTTTCAGCTCCGATCACGAATTTATTCTCATCAGGAAAAATATTCATCAATGTAATCCTCAACCCCAGATCGTCTACTTCTCCTGGAATACGGCCAACCAGACCATCTTTGATCAAGAAAATAGGATTTGCCTGATACTCCTGCTCTTCTCCCTCAATGGTTATATATCCCCGTATGGCCACGTCATCCACGGCCAGGTCTACACCATCGAGCTCAAATATGCGTTGCAATCCGTCTACTTTAGCCACGTAATCATTAATAAAAAAAGTATCTCTAGGACTAATGCTAAACTCTTTAATTTCGCTCCATTCCACATCTTCACGCGTTAAACGTGAAACCACGTGTGCATAAAGGTCTTTGGACAGATCACGCTTTATGGAAGGAGATGGCGCTAACCCCATGGTTGGATTATCCTGAATCCGTGGGTATAGATGGTACTTTTTCCCTTTTTTTGAAGTGAGCTCTACTTCATAATATACATTCTCACCGTGGATCGGAATAGTATCATTTTTACTGTAAAGTTGGTTGCCCTCAAAAAAGATATCCTTGGTAGCCACTGCGGTAAAAGGGTCTATTTTCGAAATATCATTTTTGTGAATTAAACCATCAGATTCTGTGGGCTCTAATCGTTCGCCCTTATATTTTATCTGATAGTTGGCCATAGTTTTAGGCTCGTTCAAAAAGAGTAAAAGATTCTCCCGGTTAAACTCTTGATCCAGTTGGCGGGAAATTAACATCCCCGTATTGTTCAGTGATACTACCTCAGAATATCCAGATGAAAA
>JBCCIX010000530.1:0-3277 GCA_039028075.1 Bacteroidota bacterium
CTTTAAATGATCATTAGCGGCCTTGAGCTGATCCTTTTGAAAAACCAATTCTTTTGTTCTACGCTTGACTACAGACTCGAGGGTTTCATTCATGACTTTGAGTTGTTTCGTTCGCAAATAGTAGAATAGGAAAAATATTCCCGTCGGCCCAAAAATCGACAGGCTGATGAATTCAGCTGTTAAATACCACGGAGTAGGAACCGTAAACGCGTATCGGGCTTCTTTAGAATAGTTTCCATCGGGAAGTTTAGCCTTTACCTTAAACGTATATTCGCCTCCATCCAGATTAGTATATTCTTTTCTAAAACCATCTTTTATCGGTATGAACTCGCTTTCAAAACCTTCTAGAAAACACATATACTTCAGCTCTGAAATGTGATATCCGGGAGTAGCAAATTCAAATGAGATGGAATTTTCGTTTTCTTCATTCTTTAAAGTGATCATGGTTTTTGGATTACGTAAGCCACTCTTAAAACCACTCCAGTAGAGTTCAGAAATACCACTATTAGTGGCTACCCACAGATGACCTCTAGAGCCCTCAAAAACCTCTTTCATTTCATCCGTGTTCAGCCCATTTTTTGTGTTGATCACTTTCAAAATTTCGAGTTGATCATCGGTTATGATCAAGCCGCCTTTCCAGGTTGAAATGGCATAAAGACTGTCATTAAATACAGTAGCATCATAAAACCAGAGCTCCTTAGAAAATAGAGACAATTCGCTTTCTACTTCTTCGACATCAAACGTTTCGGGATCAAATTTATAGATTCCATTTTCAGAAGTAAGTAAAAAATAACCCGATCCGTTTAGATCTGGCAGAAAGGCAAAAGCAATGTCATTATCAAAGGAAAAATCACCATTACGTAAAACTGGTTTATCATTTACAAGCTCGTACAGACCCTTACCGAAAACAGAGGCGATCAGTCTTCCATTCAAGTTGAACGTATGGCTATTGGGTAGATCAATCCAGGTAACTTGTGTATCGTCGTATTTAAATATACCACTGTAACTGATAAAATAGATATTATCTTCATGGACGATAGTTTGCCAGACTTCTCCAATTTCTACTTGATCTTCCAATTGTCCTGAAAGACTGGTGTATCTATATTCATCCTCCTCCAAGCGCATAGAACCAATCTCGTTATCTGCACCCACATAAAGTGTACTGTCCTTTGTCTGTGCCAACGAAAAAACCGATTTGAAGTCTTTTATTGGATCGAGTATCCACGCACTCCCATCATAAGAAAGTACACCCGATTCATTGGCAAAGTAAATCTTATGGTCCAGCCCTTCTAGTCCGGTATAATTGAAAGATGCCACTCTGTAATGCGCCTGGGTAAAAGGTCGGATTTGTAGGGAATCTAAAAAGCTTTGGGTGTAGGAAAAAGAGTTGCACAAAATTATGCATAGTAGTGTCCCTATGATTATCTGTAAGCCCCTCATAAACCACCTTTAAAGTAAGCATGATAAAGTGAAAAATTAAAGTTGTAAACTACTTTAATACGCCTAGTCAGACATTCGATGTGACTAAACTCATCCATCCGATTATAGATACATGAAACGAGTGCAACTTAAAATCTTGGTTTTGTGCAGTTTAATTGGTTGCAATGATCCCTTAGAAAATATAAGCCCATCTGATCAGACGGTGAATAAACCGGTTGAAGAGCACTTTTTTAGATGTTATTTTCCCCCACTAGCAGAACCTGAATTGGGTTACGATAGCTTATTCACTCTGCTATCCGTCTCAATCAAAGACCATAGTTTGCATGCCGAAGGCAAAGTTTATCTTAGTTTTACCGTAGACGTTAATGGCTGGGTGAAAGACACCCAAGTTATACGGGGTATAAATAATAAAATCGATCAAATCGCTCTTACCTCGTTCAATACACTTAATCCTAAATTTCATCCGGCACAAGAGTTGACCGGTACGGTTGAATGTAGAATGATAATACCCATTAGCTTAAAACGCTAACCACAGTGTTAAAAGTTATAAGTGAATGTCGCTTCCAAACAAAACTATTCTGCACAAAAAAGGCTTCTCGTAATTGAGAAGCCTCATGTTTACATAAGCGTAATGCTCATCCGTCATATTTAATCTCCAGGATACGCTCTTCGAACATTCCTAAGGCAATCTTATCTTCCCCAAGCACGTCAAATAACTCTAACGCACGTCGCGCAATGTACTCCTCTTCGATTTGCTCGGTGACAAACCACTTCATAAATTCTTCGGTCGCAATATCATTAAATTTGCGACAGTCACCTACGATTTCATGAATAGCGTCAGAGACAGCGATCTCCATTTCCAGCGCTTTCTCAAAAACCTCTTTAAGACTGCCAAATTCATGCTGGCTTTCCCCAATAGACGGGGCAAGTGCCTCGCACTCCATATCGCAGAGGTAATGGAATAATTTCAACTGATGGTTACGCTCTTCATCCGACTGCTTGAAAAAGAATTCGGCGCTATTATCATAACCTCGCACGTCGCACCATGCTGCCATGGCCAAATAAGCCGTTGATGAATGCGCCTCCATTTTAACTTGTCTATTTAAAACATCTACTATCTCATCTTTGAGCACGCGATGCCTTCTCAATAAATCTTTCATTTCAATAACCTTTTTTTACTTAACCAATTACTCTGATCAAAAGTTGAATACGTTTTTACGTAGTATCTTTTGGATCGTTGAATTAAGCGCTAAGATATCGAAGGTTCCATTTAGAAGCTCTCTAAATTGTAGGATGTCATGGATGTCCAGCACCAGAAAATGATCACAATGAGGAAGGTGGATAACCTCAATATCAGGAGAAGAAGAGTCCAGTAAATCGATCATATCAATTTCCATGATCTTCTTGCGAAAAGTGTATAGATCGCAGAGTTTAAATTCAATTTCACCCAGCTCATAAGTGAGTACAAATGAATCAGAACGCCCACATTGGGCAATAGAGCGATTTTTTGTTCTAAAAATCTCTTCCTGCATTTTTACACATAGCGTATAATGTTGGACACGAGCTGCAGTATCTACCTTTCTTTTTAGTGTACTTTTGACAGCACTTCTTTTTTAATTTCTTGCCCTTTTTCTTCTTAAAGCCATACTCTTCATAAAGCTTTGAAACCGGAAGGCTAGAAATAGAATCGATCATCAAAGTTGGATTATTTAGATGCATTCTAAATTCAAAGGTAAGCATTGAATTTTAATTATTTAGAGCGATTCTAAAATGATTTTTATCAGGTTTCCCATTAAAGCTTCACGCCTAAAGAGAAGTAAAAACTCCTGATCGTTGC
>JBCCIX010000531.1:0-3247 GCA_039028075.1 Bacteroidota bacterium
AAACTCTACCGTACCGGGGGCGGCTTTTATAGCCTCCACCAGGTATTCCAAATGATTGGCCAGACCGAAAGTACCCAGGTAGCCAATCGTAAACTTTTCATTGGTCGGTTTAGTCGAAGGTCTGAAAAGAGCTGTATCCGCCATGTTAGTGATCACTTCAATGTTAGTAGCGGTTTCAATTTCAGCGATATATTGCTTAATGTCCGTCGATAAGGCCACGATACTCTGGGCGTGCGCATAGGTTCTTTTCTCCAGTTTTTTTGCCAGTGATACTAACAAAGGATTCTTAAGAACACCAAGTTGGACAGGAGCTTCGGGCCACAGGTCTCCCACCTCAAAAATATAGCGTATGCCCATTCTCTTTTTCGCCAGTATCGCAACCAAACCCGTGGTGAGAGGGGTGCTGATCACATAATTAAGATCAATGGATCCTATGGTTTTCAACACCCGGTAAGCGTTATACGCAAAAAGCCAGAATGCATGAATACGACTCCAAAAACGGAGGTGGTTCGCGTAATAAATGGGTAAATAATGGACCTTAAAGTCGTTAACAGACCTGACCGTATAGGTCCGTTTATTGTAAGCCGTAATAACCCGTACATCATGCCCTAATCGGGTCAAATAATTTGCTATATAATACGATCTTATACCCCCTCCCTCCTCCGGAGTTCTAAAGTATTGATGGATTAGAGCAATATTCATCTATGAAAAATTACCTGTGTCTCACTAAATTTTTTGAACAAGAAAAAAGTGCCTTTAAAGCGACCGAAAAAAGATTTTTCTTCAAAGCTGAAAACTACCCCGCCCGCCATTTGGCGGAAGTAACTGAGAACTGCCCTTTAGGGTATTTTTAGCGGGTTATTCCAAATAAAAAAATCTTTTCTCGGTCGTCAGTGATAAAAAATGTACGTTCCTAACATACACAGAAGTTTATGATCTTGAAATTCTTACGGTTTAATTTTCGGATGATCTAGGATACCCAGAATGGGTACAATAGAGAACCTAAATATCCGTAATGACATCGAACCCTTTAAAGCTACCTACTACTGCCAACCCATCCACCACCTTGGCCACATTTTTCAACTTTAGTTTTTCTGCAATGTGATTTAAAGTAGCTCCTGACCCCACGGCATCGTCAATGAGAAGCACTTTGTTGAATTGGCGTCGATCGCTCACTGCAAAAGTCTTTTTAGCGTTATTTACGCGCTCGGGAAGTTTTGAAAGCGACTTTTGAGGTACAGGAATAATTCCACTAATTTTTTTGAGATTGATCACGGGTAAGGCCACGTTCAAAGAGGTCTCAATAAACTTCATGATCTGAACTTCCCTGCGGATAGTTGGCGGTACAAAGCCAATAGCATCATAATCACCTTTTTCTATTATGGTTATGACATTTGTTTTAATCTCTTCCATCAGGATTCGCATGAGAAACTTGTTTTGACCTAGTTTGGCAAAATGCAACAACGTACCCAATCTTGTTTTTCCGAATCGTTCAATAGCATAGAAGTCAAGGTAGATGAGTTGATTGAGATAAGTATTTTCACCATAAGTACTCATCAATTTGGTAGTACCATCTACTTTGCCCTCCGGGGTGTAAAACCGGTTGTATTTCGTTTTAGTGGTCAAAAACTCATCCATGGTTTTTAGCAGTGGCAAATTTCGCTTGTCACACCATTCGCTAAATGCGTCAATACCTTCCAATAACTCACCAATCTCGGTGATAAGAATGAAATGCTTGTCAAAAAAAGAGTTCATTTCATCGTTAACTTCAGAAAAGTCCCTAGTAGGTTTTTCCGTATTCTTTGAGGTTAATCGATAGAGTGTTTTGGGGGGTCGACCGAGCTTTTCGATGTAACCCTCCTCAACCAAGGCTTTGATTACTAGATGGACCATTTGCTTAGAATGATCCAGTTTATGCACAATTTCCTTTACAGATAACTCTATTTGTTTGTTAAAAAGCGATATAATTTGATCCCGGACCGTCATGAAGATTTGGTAAATATAACTTATTTTACTATTTACAGTAAATAGTAAAATGATAGATAATGAACCTACCCAAGTACGATTCTCAAATTTTACTTCTAAACTGCTTTTTATCTACTCGAACTCACATTGAAAGATTTCGAGTAATTAAGAATATTGTCAATGGCGTGGTCTGAAGGGTTCTTCCGGGCTTTGTCAAGATCAGCTTTCATAGAAAGAATCTGTTTGTACATCTCCTCCAATTTTGCATCACATAATAATGCCTTTCGGATTTCTTTAGTTTCTAGTTCTGAAGTTTCTTGGTAGACGTATCTGACTACATCATCTTGGGTAAATGTTTTGATCATAGGCGATATTGTATTGTTTCATTTTCTTTCTCAGATTGATGAGCGCGTACCTCATTCTCCCTAATGCCGTGTTAATACTAACACCTGTAGTCTCTGCTATCTCTTGAAAGCTCATCTCCATGTAGTGGCGCATCATCAAAACTTCTTTTTGAGATTCAGGGAGTTCCTGGATTAACTCACGAAGTTTTGAATGAGTATCTTGTCTGACTTGCTTTGATTCAATAGAATCTTCGGAAAATTGCAGGGTATTAAAAACATGGCTACCGTCCTCCATAACAATGGTGGGATATCTTTTATCCCTCCTGAAATGGTCTATAGCCATATTATGGGCAATTCTCATTAACCATGGTAAGAACTTACCTTCCTCATTATATCTCCCTTCTTTAATCGTCTTTACCACCTTTACAAAAGTTTCCTGCAAAAGATCCTCCGCTACATAGTTATCCTTTACAATTAGATAGATGGTGGTGAAAACCCTTGATTTGTGGCGGGTAAGCAACTGTTCAAATGCCTCTTCGTTACCATTCTTGTAAAGTGATACCAACTGACTATCACTGATCTTATATTTCTCCATTAAGTCGTACAGTTTAGTTAACGTAGAGGTTTAAATCATATTGTCGCTGCGGGGTTTTTATTCAAATTATTTTTTTGCCAAGGAATCAAATGTAAGTAAATTAATTCTTAAAAGGCAAAAGATTGACACGATTATTTTTTCTTTTGTCGTTGTCCCTACCTTCCAAATTTTGTTTTTCAGGTTCCCCTATTTCCCGCAAATAGGCTGGAATCTTTCAGTACACTACATACTATCTGCCCATTGTATTGTATCTTTGCGCCTCTGCATGAAAAACCGCCAAAAAAAAGCTCAGATCGATCTTTTAGATCCTAAGGAATACATAATTGTTAAGGGCGCGCGGGTC
>JBCCIX010000532.1:0-3244 GCA_039028075.1 Bacteroidota bacterium
ATTTTTCTGGCCTAGGAACAGGTGTTATCACAGGTTTTTTTGCTTCGACGCTGTTCTCAATTTTTGGCCTGATCTATTTGACGTTGGTCAATCCTGAGTTCATTCAGGCTATTCAACAAAATGAACTATTTGGAATTTACATGAATACGTATGGTGCCGTATTCCAGATTTTTATCGAGGGTTCCGCCTCTGCCTGCCTCATGAGTTATGTGGCTATGCAATACTTGAAAGCGCCCCGAATGTCTCGGAATTAATTAAAAAACACGGCACCTATGTGATTCATACTTAGATTAGGCGAAATTTGTCAGGTACAGATCCCTCTGTAAAATGAAAAGTTTAATCCAATCCGTCGACCAGCATTATATACAGTGGTCTATTACCGTAGGTTTGTTAGTACTATTGATTATCGTCCGGGTGATCATTATCCGGATGGTAATTCGGCATGGGCTCAAAAATGACGTGGACAAATCACGATCGGTTTACATTAAAAAGCTGATTAACATAACACTCATTGTACTCTTTACCTCTTTAATCGGAAGTATATGGGAGATATCGGTGCAAGGTCTGTCTCTTTATTTTGCTTCTATTTTTACGGTAGTAGGGGTGGCTTTATTCGCCACCTGGTCGGTGTTAAGTAACATGACAGCTTCATTAGTACTTTTCTTTTTCTTTCCTTACAGAATAGGCGACAAGGTGAGAATTATAGATGGTGATAATTCTGTTCAAGGCCATATTATAGATATTACGCTATTCTATTTGGAGATCAAGGGCGAAAACGAGCAGCTGTTTACCTATCCTAATAACCTGGCCATACAAAAAGCAATAAGTCGTTTATAGAGGGAGCTGATTTTTTGGTTTAAATGACAATACCCGCTCGCAGAGCGATTGACCCGTGTCGTAGGTCGATGTCATGCTATAAAAACCTAGTGCACCTAACTTGATAAAAACCTTGACGCTCCGGGGTCAGATTTAACTTTCTACACCTTTTTGATCTGTCTCGTACGTATGAGGCGTACTGTGGTAACGGCCTATCGTGAGTCAAGAGCCGCTACTAAAAGTAAGGGCTATCAGTTATTCCGAGCCAGTCTTTTGTCCACTCTATGGGCAATATCGCTGGTGATCTTGATCCACACCGGACTGAGCAGTAAGGTAAGTGATATCACAGCGACAATGGTTTGATATCCAAAATCAGTAATGATGCCGTTGAAGTAGGCCAAATTCCCAAGCACGAAACTAAACTCTCCAATTTGTGAAAGTAGAGCCCCCGCATACACACTATCTTTCCACGATAATTTAAAGCTGTGCATAATGTACGAGTTAATTATGTTGTTAGCTATAAATGTTGCTGCTACCAGGAGCGTGATCAACCCAATATTTTCGACTAAAAAGTCAAGATTAATGAGCATCCCCACAGAGATGAAAAAGAGGGCAACGAAGATTACTTTCACCGAATACAAGCTGTCGTGAAACCACTGAGTGGATTTTGAGCTAGCCACTACAATTCCAGCTATGAAAGCTCCCAGTGCCGTGGATAAACCAAAGAACCCTGTCAGTACCGAAAACCCAAAACACAACCCGAAAGCAAAAAAGACCTGGGTTTCATGATCATTTTTGATGATCTTATGGAAAGGCATTTTGATGTTGGGATTACGGAACAAATAAATGATGAGTGCAGTGATCGATACGGCACCGGTTATCTGGAGGGCGATATCCGTGTTGGATGTGGGCCTGCCGGATAAGTAGCCTAAGATGATGAACATAGGGACTATAAGCACATCTTGTACGAGTAAGATGCCCAGTACATTCTGACCCACTTTGGTTTTAAGTTCGTCGTTATCCTGCAATAGCTTAATAATAACCGCCGTGCTGCTTATGCTGATTACAAACCCTAACGTAATGATCCGGGCTACCGGCCAGCTATTGAAATAACCTAATATCCATACGATGATAATACTCAGGGAAATTTGAATCAGCGTGCCTACCACCGATACGCGCCAATTGGCGACCAGCGAATGGAGTGATATCTCCATACCGATAAAAAATAGCAGCAAGACTAATCCGATGGACCCTAGAGAACTGATTAAGTCTGCGTTCGTGACCAGACCCATGACATGTGGGCCCAGGATCACGCCCGTAACAATGTAAATGATAACATGCGTTTGTTTAGCGAGCCGTAAAATAGTGCCCACCAAAATAATCCCCAGCGCAATAATCAGAAAACTGATCAGGATGGGATTGCTCTCCATTGCGGCCAATATCATCGTTTTATTATTTTTTTGTGTGAATACTTACATGCATAACAGCATCGCCTTAGTGAATGATTGGGTTATTGTTAAATCCTATGATAAATGATAAAACTTGTGTGCATCGATTTTACAGCAACTTTAAACTCTCCCAAAGATATCACACTTCATCCCTTTTCCCGATGAGCTTCACAAAGCCTTTTAGCAGAATAAAGATTGGAATTACGCGGCAATACGACCATTTTCATAGCACTGCCATTTTTTGATTATGGGAAACATTTTTTAGCTGCACGTCCACTACATACCTAGTATTCAAGAACTTTCTTCCCAATAAAATAGGGTACTTCATATTTGCGCGATCGGTAAGGGAAAACTCTACGTTGTGTTTCTTTTTAAAAATTTCTATTTGGGTTTTTATGGTATAGCGATGTTCCGACTGGCCACTTGAACTTTTCACCCTTCGATCACCAAATTCCTTAAAAGTGAATACTTTATTATCATACTCAGGGTGGCTAGGATCTAATAATTTAAAGGTCAAGACCTCACTTCCGCCCTTCTTTAGCACTTCTATATGATGACAATGCAAAGCCGAACCATAAGCCCCGGTATCTATTTTAGCATCAATGTTTGATAAGCCTAATTCGGGGAAGTCAATTTTATCTTGCCTACCTATTACTACTTTCACGTTTGGATTTTTTACTGAATTGATAGGTTAGAACAGGGCGAAAAGTATGCTCGGTTACATCTTCTGCTATCGAGCCTCCGCTAATTAACCTTCTTATTCCACTTTTTTCATTAATACCTAAGGCGATCAGATCAGCCTCCATTTTATCCGCAAAATACACTATGCCATACTCTTCATCCTCGTGTGAGTAGGTATCAAGCGTGTAGTTTTTTAGATCAAATCTTTTAGCAAACGATTCCAGATTCTTATCCATACTGATTTCGTTTTGAAAGTTTTTCCTCGTGTTAATTTTAACGACATGCAAGGTAGCGTCAAA
>JBCCIX010000533.1:0-3239 GCA_039028075.1 Bacteroidota bacterium
ACAACAATTCACCGGACAGACCGCCGCACACTGAGGCTCTTCGTGAAAACCTATACATTCGGTACACTTCCCTGATACGATATAGTAGAAATCATCTGACACCGGTTCCTGCTCTTCTTTGGCATCAAGTGTATTACCATCCTCCATTTTAACCTTTGTCAGCTTCGTGCCTCCCGCCCAGTTCCATTCGATTCCTCCCTCGTAGATAGCAGTATTCGGACATTCCGGCTCGCAAGCACCGCAGTTGATGCATTCATCGGTAATCATTATTGCCATTAGCTATGTACTCTTAATTGTATTCCTGCTGCTACTTTGTAAAGTAAGTAACTATCTTCAAGTCTTCAAAATACTAGGTTACAGACAAAAGCTGACGGAATGCATAGCGATAAAGTGATTAAGGCCTTTAAAATTTTAGGCGAGCGATTACATAAGATTACTCCTGAGACTAAAAATGAGCTACTCGATGACTGTTGTAATTCCAACCCCTGGTTCACCAAAAGTTCTACAGAAGCAGCGCTTGAAGGTATTATAACTATGCTTTCGCAAGATCTAAAGGCTTGGGTAAATACTTACAATTTCTCCTCACCTCGTCCTGTAAATGTGGGAGTGGTACTGGCCGGAAACATTCCAGCAGTGGGGTTCCATGATCTGCTGTGCGTGCTAGTGAGCGGAAATAACCTGATGGCCAAACTTAGTGATAAAGATAATCGCCTGATGCGTTTTCTTATCGAGCAGCTAATCGCGATCGAACCCAAGCTAAAAACCCGAATTAAAGTCGTTGATAAACTTGAAACTATCGACGCCGTCATCGCTACAGGCAGTGATAATACAGCGCGGTACTTTGAGTACTATTTTAGAAAATACCCACATATCATTCGAAAGAACCGGACTTCCGTGGGTATTCTTAGCGGTGCTGAAAACCAAATGGACTTTAGGGAATTGGCTAAAGATATATTCCTCTATTTTGGGCTAGGCTGCCGGAATATCTCTAAATTATATGCTCCTAACGGTTATGATCTCACCAAAATCTTAGCGGCATTTGAAGATTATCCGAAACTGATACACCATCATAAGTATCGTAATAACTACGACTACAACAAAAGTATCTACCTTGTAAATAAAGAACCTCACCTTGATAATGGGGTAGTCTTATTTAAACAAGACCAAAGCTTAGTCTCGCCTATCGCCGTAGTTTATTATGACTTTTATTCGAGTAACGATGAACTTGAGCAGCACCTGTCAACCTATCGAAGTAAAATCCAGTGCATAGTTTCAAAGGAAGCTGAATGGCCGGGAAGCATACCTTTTGGCCAAGCCCAAGCTCCAGGTCTCACCGACTATGCGGATGGGGTTGACACGATGCAATTTTTATCCAAGCTCTAAAAAGTCAATCGGTTGGTAATACCTTAATTTGAGAAAAAGTAAATTATGGTAAGCCCCTAAGAATTTCTACCCAGCCTTTGAAGGTCTCACCTTCTATTTCTGCGGTGTAGAAATATACACCGTCGGGTTCGTCTCCACCGTCCCATAAAGAATTATCGGATATTGTATTGAAATAATAGTTATCAGAATCAAAAACCACTTTACCCCATCTGTTTGTAATCAACATCTTTGAACCACTGTCAGTTGGTGGTAGGTTTCTAATGAAAAACAACTCATTGGTATCATCACCATTTGGTGTGAAAACGTTCGGGATAAAAATATCGGTATTAAGTTCGACAGTTGCCGTTAATTCTAAGGCACATCCGATTTGATCCATCACCATTATATTGTAGACCCCGGGTGGTAAATCCTCATAGCGTTGTTGCTCACTTTCTACGGTTTCAAAGTCCGTGCTAAAAGACACACCGGGTAGAAATGCTTCATCTAATTCAATACTCGTAGACCACGGGAAAGGGCTGTCTTCAGGCTGGAAGCCTCCGCTAAAATTACCAAGCGTTAAAGTACCCGTAAAGCGATCAGGTAATGACTGTGTAGTTTCAAGAACTTCTGCTGATATAATTTCTGGTGGCCTTAATGCATCAGGATGTACGAATCTAACTTCTGTACATGCAGGCTGCTGATCCTGAAAAACTTCAATGAAAAACTCCTCTTCTGAATTATTCAGGAAAGCAAAAGCTCCGGTTATGGCACTGTTATCAGGTCGCAAAGTTAATTGCTCACTGGGGTTTAATATATTATTTCCAGATTGATTAAGGACCCTGAGAAAAAATGGTTGTAAAAAATCACCGGTTATATTCTCTATCAATAACCCCCTTTGGTCTTGTCGTCCACCTACGCAGAATATTTGCGGTGCATCGAAAGAAATCGCCACAGGTCCAGCATCAATATTGATAGGGACAATCGTCGGACAAGAACCACCTCCAGGGAGTATGGATGCTTCATAAGAACCAACCGTTAAACCAAAGAACGCAAATATTCCAACAGCATTAACTGTCGTGGTTTGTAAAATATCATCGGTACCGGCGAGTCTAAGATCTACTTGGGCACCATTACCACCTGTGACCAAAACAGAAACACTTCCATCATTGTAAGGTTCCGTACATGTGGGTGCAGTCACATTAGGATCATCGACCGACAATGCACCTGGAAAGCTAACGGTAACTGGAACTAGATTTTCACAATCCGCAATCCCAGTATCGAAAACCCTAATGAAATAATCTCTGGCTTCGAGCTCCCTAAAGACGTTATCCGCAGGTAAGTCAGAGGCTACGATATTTCCACCCGTATCCTCCAAACTGATGTCAAATGATGCACCAGATCCCCCACTTACAGAATTAATTGTAATACTTCCATCATTATTATTGCAACTGGCATCGTTGAGGTCAAAGTCGACAACAATCCCCGGATTGGCATTGTTGATAGTAACCTCAATTTCAACAGGACAGGGATCAAATTCATCTCCTCCCACAAGAATCCTTAAGTCTCCTGCAGGTAGGTTTTCAACAATGTTTTCAATACCTAAAGGTTGCCAGCTTACACCACCATCAATAGAAGTAAAGCTGGTGGGGTCGGATAAACTATCTAATTTAACACTACCGGTCGCTGTTCCAAAACAGGTGACATCCTGCTCAGTACCAACCATAAGTACGGCTTCAACAGATGTCTGCGTGCGTAACTCTACGAATGAATCTGTTGCCGGGCAAACATTGCCAACACCATCCGATATGGTATACCTGTAAATACCGGCGCTCAGATCATCCCCATTAATAACTAGGGTATTGCCAGGGGCTGCTTCT
>JBCCIX010000534.1:0-3234 GCA_039028075.1 Bacteroidota bacterium
GAATGCTAGCATAGAGGAAGAGACCGAACAGGTTATGAAGAACCTGGGCTTCATACTAAAGGAAGCCGGCCTGGATTATAAACATGTTATTAAATGCAGCATCTTTATTAGAAATATGGATGACTTTGGACGAATTAATGCTGAATATGGTAAGTATTTTCAAGTTGATCCTCCAGCCAGAGAAACTGTTGAAGTATCGCGCCTTCCTAAAAATGTAAACGTAGAGATTTCCTGTATCGCCGTTAAATAAACCTGGTCTTAATCTGTAGTTAAACTTATTCGGGAAAGTAGAATTACTACTTTTGCAGCCTGAAAATTTTAAACATGGAAAGACCGGTAAGGGTAAGATTTGCCCCAAGTCCTACGGGAGCGCTGCATATTGGTGGGCTTCGAACAGCTCTGTATAATTATTTATTCGCAAAACAGCATAACGGGGCTTTGATACTACGTATCGAAGATACTGACCAAGCCAGGTATGTGCCTGAGGCCGAATCCTATATTAACGACAGCTTAAATTGGGCTGATATTATTCCTGATGAAAGCCCTGAGAAAGGTGGAGCTTTTGGCCCTTACAAGCAGTCGGAAAGAAAAGCTATTTACCATGAATACATTCAGAAACTGCTGGATACCGGGTGGGCCTATTACGCGTTTGATACGGCAGAAGAACTCGATGAAATGAGAAAACGGCTTACAGCTGCCAAGGCGAACGCACTAACCTATAATGGTGTTACGCGTAACCAAATGAAGAATTCCCTTACCCTTCCCAAAGAAGCTGTGGAAGAAAAGCTAAAAAACGGAGATGCCTATGTCGTCAGGTTTAAAGTTCCGCTCAAAGAGGATATCAGGATAAATGATTTAGTAAGAGGGTGGGTAATGGTACACTCCACGGCTATCGATGACAAGGTAATTATGAAATCCGATGGCATGCCGACTTATCACTTAGCAAATGTTGTGGATGATCATTTAATGAAGATCAGCCACGTTATTAGGGGGGAAGAATGGCTACCATCGGCACCGCTTCATGTTCTTCTTTATCGCGCCTTTGGGTGGGAAGATTCAATGCCACAATTTGCACATTTGCCATTATTACTTAAGCCCGATGGAAATGGCAAGCTTAGCAAACGCGATGGAGATAAGCACGGTTTCCCTGTTTTTCCAATTGACGGATCATTTTTGGATGCCCATGGAAATGATGAAAAGTTCAATGGCTTTAGAGAAGCAGGCTACTTGCCGGAAGCCTTGATCAATTTTCTTGCTTTATTAGGATGGAATCCTGGTACAGATCAGGAGTTATTTACCAGGGACGAACTGATCAACGAATTTGCTTTAGATAGAATCAATAAGGCCGGCGCCAAGTTTGATATCGAAAAAGCAAAATGGTTTAACCAGCAGTACATCAGGAAAATGGATCCTGAGGAGTTAGCCATGGCATTTGCCAAAAGAATCGAAAGCAAAGGCATATCCTTGCCAAAGGATCGAATCAGAGAAATCGCCGTTTGTTTACATGACAGGATAGAGTTTCTTGATGACTTATGGGTAGAGGGGGATTTCTTCTTTGCAACGCCGGACTATTACGATGAAAAAGTAGTAAAAAAAAGATGGACGGCCTCGCTGGTAGAGGTGCTCTCCATTTTTGCTGAAAAACTGTCTGAAACTGAAAATGTGAGTAACGTCGAAGCAAAATCCATATTGGAAGGCATATTAAGGGAAAAAGGAATGGGGCTTGGTCAAATCATGCAGGGCTTAAGAGTAGCTATTACGGGAAAAGGAGGAGGACCTGATCTGATGAAAATCATTGAAATATTAGGTGGGCATGAAGTAAATTTAAGGATAGCAAAAGCTGTAGAGCTACTGACTGTAAAAGAAGAAAAAGATGACTAAAAGAAAGAAAAAGAAAGAAGACGCAGACGAAAAGCCTAAAGTGAACCCTGAACTGGATGGTTTAAATATAAGCATAGATTCGTTTGGAGAAATAAATACCACCTACAACATCGACGACATAAACGACTTTTTAAATCGGAATGTGGAAGATAAAAAGCTGGAAGAAAGGGATGATTACGAGGAACTTAAATCTGGTAAAAAGAAGCAAAACCCGGAAGGTGACGAAGGTTAAGTTCATCTTTTCCTTAAGTCAGGAATTAACATAGGTACCTTTTCGGCATATTGCTTGTATTGCTCTCCAAACGTTTTGATAAGCTTCTTTTCTTCGAGCCAAATGCCTATCGGTAAGTAAGCCATCACACAACCCCACGATACAATTGAAGACACCCGGCTATCATATAAAACGAATCCCGTAAAAATTAAAATGGCGGCGCTGTAAAGCGGGTGCCTGATATGTCGTAGTATTCCGGTTGTTCTTAGGGTTAGGTCCGTATCTTCAGAAAAACCAACAAAGGCGCGAAGGCTGTATGTTTTAAATGCTTCCCGCAAAACAAAAACTCCTCCAGCCGCTAAAAATAAGGCAAAGGCTTTTATCAACCGATTTTCCATAAGTAGTTTCTCACCGCCAATTACTCCGTTGAAGAGTAAGATTAGCAGTAAAGCCAACACTGAGAAAATAGTATATATAAAACGCTGATTCTTAAGAGAAAGGCCAATGTCTAAAAAATATGCTTTGACACTATCGCTCGAAAATAAACTGTGATGTAGAAAATAAATGCTCCAGAAAAACACTAACCATATATACTGCATACAGTGAAAATACGAATAATAGGCACGCTACAAAACGTTAGCAGTAACGTGTATATTTGTTCTACATAATCAAATAATTAATGTCTAAAATTATCGGGATAATAAAAGAAGGTAAAGTTCCTATTGATAAGCGTGTGCCCTTTACCCCGGCTCAGACTAGTGAAATCCAATCTCAATTTGAAGGAGTAAAAGTCAAGGTTCAATCAAGTGAGGTACGCGCATTTTCTGATCAGGAATATGAAGAGCAGGGGCTCACCCTTACCAGCGATATGTCTGATTGCGATGTCTTTTTTGGTGTAAAAGAAGTTCCCATCGAAGAACTCATACCAAATAAGACCTACTTCTTTTTTTCTCATACTATTAAAGAGCAGCCATACAATAAAAGGCTATTGCAAACTATTGTCAAAAAAAATATCCGGCTCATTGACTACGAAGTACTGACAGACTCTGATGGCTTACGCATAGTGGCTTTTGGTCGTTATGCAGGACTCGTAGGAGCGTATAACGGTATACTTACCTATGGAAAACGGTACAACCTATTCC
>JBCCIX010000535.1:0-3223 GCA_039028075.1 Bacteroidota bacterium
ACCGCAATTGCCGTTTTAAAAATTTCATTCCCTTTTAAGATACAAAGAGAAGACATATAGCCACCGTAGCTCCATCCCCATACGCCTACTCTATCCTGATCGACATAAGCATAGGTTGACAAGGTGTTTGCAGCAGAGATTAAATCTTCCGTTTCATATTTGCCCAGTTGCTTATAGGTCACTTTTTTGAATGCTTCTCCGCGATATCCTGTACCTCTGGTATCCACTACCGCTACGATATATCCATTTTGAGCCAGGTATTGATGCCATACAAAGTGTCCTCCTGCCCACCTATTGGCAACACTCTGAGAACCAGGACCAGAGTATTGATAGATTAAAAGTGGATATTTTTTGCGCTCATCAAAATCAGTTGGTTTAAGAAAGTAAGCATTCAATTTGTCACCGTTACTGTTATCAATTTGAAAATACTCTTTACTTACCCAACCATAATCCTTGGTTTTTTGCACAAGTGCCTTATTATCTTCCATCACATTCACTTGCTTGTTTCCACGTGTTTGATTTAAAGAAACTTTCAGCGGGGTGGTAGCGGATGAGTAATAATCCATGTAATAACTGCAATCTTCACTCATATCTATCATATGATATCCAGCCTCACTCGTTAACTTTTGTTTTCTTTTTCCCGAAAGCGAAATAGTGTATAGATGCCGTTCCAGCGGAGAGTCCTCTGTGCTAGAATAGTAAAGCACCTTTCTCTTTTGATCCAGCCCAACCAAATTTACCGCTTCGAAAGCACCTTTGGTGATTTGGTTAATGAGACCGCCGTCCAAATCATACAAGTAAAAATGTTTGTATCCATCTTTCTCACTGCTGTAAATAAATTGTTTCCCATTGTCCAGATACGTCAGGTCATCAGTAAATGTGAGGTCGATGTAAGTCGTACTTTTATCCGAAAGAATCACTTTAGAGCTACCATCTTTTGCATTTACGTGCAGGATATCTAGTTGATTTTGCAGACGATTTAAACGTTGTACTGATAAAAGGTCGTCATCTTTCGTCCAGTAGATGCGAGGAATATATATGTCACTTTCTGTTCCAATATTTACTTTGATTTTGTTTTGAGATTCGAGATTGAAAATATGAATTTCAACCAATGAGTTAGCTTCTCCCGCTTTTGGATATTTATAGCGATAATCTTCTGGGTAGAGCGCACCATTATTCCACACTTGCATGTTGTACTCTCGAACCCCGGATTCATCAAACCGGTAGTAAGCTAGCTTTTTACTCTCTGGGGACCAGGCAAATGCTCTAGTTAAGTAAAGTTCTTCCTCATATACCCAGTCCGTGCTTCCGTTTATGATTGCATTTAATTTACCATCTGAAGTGACTGCGGTTTCAGTACCTGATGCTACATCTGCGTAATAAAGATTGTTATTCCTTGTGAACGCTACTTTTGAATTGTCCGGAGATATGGTAGCATACGATTGTCTCCCATTAGCAAGTAGTCTCGCTTCTTTGGTGTTTCTGTTATAGAGATAAAAAACTGCGGTATAGGACCTTCGGTAGATGGCCTGCCGATCAGTCATGAGCAGTACGAAAGATTCATCATCACTGAAGCTGTAAGATTCAATAAAGAGGTTGAGGTCATTTCCATCCACAATGGTTTCAACTGCTTCGCCGGATCCCACACTATATCTGATGATCTTATTTTGAGATAAAGCGCTATAATACTGCCCATCATTCATCCAATTCAGGTTCATGACAGATTGTTGCCTAAACGTTCCGTCGGTGATGTTCCGAACTTCTATTTTCTGTGAAAAGCAAAAAAAGGAAGTGAGTGTAAATACTGTAAGTATAGATTTATTCATTTTTTCTTGTTTTGAATTACTGAAATTTTTAATAATCAATTCAATCGTTCATGTCTTTGGCCTTTCGGTATAAGTCACTTAAATCTTCTGATGTAAAATCGGTAAAATATTTTTACATAAGACCAATTGCTTGTTCTTCTTCTGAGAACCATCTAATGGTTTGTACAATATACTTTTTATCTGTTTCTTTTCGGAGCTTAGGGCCTAAGACTTCATTGACATGGCTAAGCAGCGGTTTAGCACTTTCAGAAGTTCGCTGTAGATTTCTAATACGACTGTTGAGAAATAGCCTGAATCGTATCAATCTAAATCGATTGTTGGCTTTTCTATCCAGGTTTGATGGATGTGTTTCTTCCAACTCCGGAATCAAAAATTGATACTCGCTGGCTATCTCAGTAATTAACCTTTCGGTATGTTCAAGCTGTTTAATACTCACCAGCAATTTTCTTAGCTCTTCGTAAGTATTAAAGTCAATGGTTTCTGTGTTTTGGATACTGATACCGTATTCAATGATCTGGTATCCATATTGAGGTTCAATGAATCGCCAACTGGAAATATCATATAATTCTTTGTGAGAGATTTCTTTAATAAATCCCTCATTACTTTGTGCAAACTGCGGGAACGCTACTCTAAGCTCTTCTAATTCCATTTTTAGTGCGGAGTAGATCTTTATTTTCTCTTTTCTATCCCTACTTTCAGCTGCTTTACTCTGGATGAGAAAAGCTATATATACTCCTGTAATGACTACCAAAAGATCAATAAAAACCCATATCCGCTTTCCTCTTTCTGATTTTGAAGAAAACATGTTCGAATCTACAAAAGAAGGCAACTAGGAAACTTTGTTTTTGAATTTTTGTATGAAATCCCGCGTAAAGTCAGATAAAACCAATCTACCGGAAATTTTTGCATGTTCTGAAAGTAAATCGTCCCAATGATCCGTCCCTCGCCAGAATACCTTTTTCATTTCTGCCATTGCCTCTGGGTTATAGGCAGCCAGTTTTTTAGCTAGCTCGCTGACTGCTTGATCAAGTTCTTCCACTGTATCAAAAATTTCATTGTAAAGTCCTTTTTCTCTACACCATTCTGGTGAATAGAACGCTCCAGCATTGATTCCCATTTGAGACATGGCTGAGAATCCCATCTTTCGTTCGATTGGAACGGAAACGATGAAAGGCCCAATTCCAAGCGCTAGCTCACTCAACTTGACTGATGAATATTGAGTAGCAAAACAATAGTCCATAGCTGACGCTAATCCCATTCCACCACCCACAGCTTTTCCTTGTATCCGACCGATGATAAATTTCGGGACTTTCCGCATAGCATTGATCACATTTGCAAAACCCATGAAAAAGGTATGACCCCTCTCCGCACTATTTATAGCCAGCAACTCGTCAAAA
>JBCCIX010000536.1:0-3221 GCA_039028075.1 Bacteroidota bacterium
CAAATACAGTTGAGGGACATAGAATCATTGCACGATCCATTTTAGCCAAAAGAAAAATAGGTCGAATGACTGATCTCTATGAACAGCAGACCATTGATAAACAATACGGTCTATACCTTAAGCGGGTAAATAACTACAAAAGTCAATATATCCCGGGAAAGGGTACCTGCGGTATACCTAACCTTCGATCCGTTCCCATTGAAAAAATGAGCTCCTCAAGTTTGGCTACTGCAAAAAAAATCGTTTCTCTGGGTTTAGTCCCACGGCTCAGCACCGCAGGGCCAGACAACCCGCAGTCAGATACTTCTGATAAAAAGAATGGCAATAGCGATACACACATTTTTAACCAAGTAGAATTAACATCTAAATCTATTGATTTGAAAAAAATGATAGACCTATGATGAAATACATTCTATTCGCCTTTATGTGGATCACTTTGGTTTACTGTTCCACCTCTCAAAACCAGCGAGGAGCTAACACGGATATTCCAGAAAGTGATGCGATCAGGCTTGAACTCGATATTAGCGATGTGAAAAATACCATGGAGGGAAGAGGCGCAGGTTTCTGTAATTCATTTATTACGGACGAACCCGAAATAGCGCCACAGTTGAAGGAGGCCCGAACAAGGACGTTAAGGTATCCGATGGGTACCTTAGCAGAGAACTACTTATTCCACAATGACAATCAAAACTACGCAGATTTATCAGGTGAAAATACCCGATTAAGACCCAAGATTTGTTCCGTTAACGAGAATTTTAGCGGATTTCAAGATATTGATAAGACCACACTTGAATTCAATCCTGAACTGCTTGATTTTGATGAATTCATGAACCTCTGTGCAGAAGCTAATGCAGAACCGGTAATCATGCTGAGTGCCATTGGTGATTTGCTTGACGGCAGCACGGTCACCAAAAAGCAGCTCATGCGCAATTCTATAGAATGGGTGTCCTATGCCCGGCGTAAAGGGTACGACATCACATACTGGGAATTCGGGAATGAAATCACTTTTCACAAAGAGGAAGATAAAATAGCCTCTGAAGAATATGTGAGCCGGTACTTGTATTTGCAGGATACCTTAAAGAAAATTAATCCCGATCTGAAACTTGGTGTGGGGTCGCTCGGCTGGGGAAATGAAGTCACCATTCCCGAATTTCTTAGCTATCCCAAGTTTATCGCCAAAATGGATTTTTTCGTTGTACATCAATATAATGCTTCGGGAGTAGCCAACTACGAAGATTGGCAGCGTCTAACAGGCGATATTGTCAATAATTCACCCGATGATAAAGAAGATTTTATCCCAAATATTAAGAAGTCGATTCAACTGCTCGATGAGCAAATTAGCCAGTACCCCAACCTCATCACCATGGAGTATCTCATTACAGAACATAGTACTCGTAAGCCAAAATCAAAAGGTTGGGAAGGGGGCGGTCAGCACATTACGCAAACATTGGCTGGATTTCAGCAAATATTCAACATGTTTTTGTACGATCAGCGAATAAGGTACTCCCATTTCTGGGTAACCACTAGTCCCTGGGGCGATCGTTCCATCTTTACCGGGGATGCGGAAGCCTTCAATAAATTGGATAACTGGGCCATCACACCTCAAGGCATGACCGTAGCGTTGTTCAACCGCTTTGTGTTACACCATTTAATCCAACCTATAACTAGTGGCCGATTAGGGGTATATGCCAGTACGTCTGAAGACCAGAGTAAATTGGTTTTATTCATTTTAAACAAAGGAAATGAATCTACCCACATAAATCTTCGCCTGACGGGCAACTCCGGATTTCAAATTAATTCTCAATGGACGTACGGTGGAACAGGAGACCCATATGACCAAGCGCCTGAATTAAAGCAGGTTAGCGATGCCAAAATAAATGGAGAATGGATCAGTACAGATTTATCGCCCATTTCATTGACCATTATCGAATTAGAAAACAATAAGTAGTATGATTCGAAGTATTCAAAAATATCTTAAGGTGCCCTGCGTAATGGGACTATTGGTTTTGATCGTTCTAGGATGTACTCCTGAAACGAAACAACCCGTTAAGCCCAATGTGATCTACATCCTGGCGGATGATTTGGGTTATGGGGATTTAAGTTGCTATGGGCAGACCAGGTTTGAAACACCGAACATCGATGCCTTGGCCAAAAGCGGACTTCTTTTTACACAGCACTATGCCGGAAGTACAGTCTGCGCCCCTTCCCGATCAGCATTGCTGACCGGTAAGCATACAGGACATACATCGGTAAGGGGCAATCAGGAGGTTAAGCCAGAAGGGCAATGGCCACTTCCTGAAAACGTATTTACACTGGCCGAAATGTTTCAAAAGTCTGGTTATACCACGGGTGCATTTGGCAAGTGGGGGCTAGGCTATCCGGGGTCCGAGGGAGACCCGAATAACCAAGGCTTTGACCAATTCTTTGGGTACAATTGCCAGAGGTTGGCACATAATTACTACCCCTACCATGTATGGGATAATCAGGAAAAGATTATACTGGAAGAAAATGCTGACACCTTAAAAGGGCTTTATGCGCCTACCTTAATTCACGAAAAGGCATTGAACTTTATTCAACAAAACAGGGACACCGCATTCTTTCTTTTTTACCCCATGATTACGCCTCATGCCGAATTAGCGGCTCCGGAGGAATACATGGCACAGTTTAGAGGCAAATTCGAGCCTGAAAAGGCGTATGTGGGAGGAAAAGACAGTACCTATTACAAAAAGGGAGCATATGCATCACAACCTGAAAGCCACGCCGCTTTTGCAGCTATGGTAAAGTACATGGATGATCAGGTGGGAGACATCATGGCGGAGTTGGAAAAAGAAGGTCTATTGGAAAATACGTTGGTGATATTCACCTCTGACAATGGCCCACATAAAGAAGGTGGTGCAGACCCGGATTACTTCAATAGCAATGGCCCGCTTCGGGGATATAAACGCGACCTTTACGAAGGAGGTATTCGAGTTCCTATGATTGCGTCATGGAAGGGCATCATAGCACCTCATCAATCAGAACATGTTTCCACGTTTTGGGACATAATGCCCACCATGGCTGAGTTGATGAATACGCATTCCCCTGAAGGTATCGACGGTATTTCTTTCTTACCGACATTGACGGGCAAAGGGCCACAGCAGCAGCACGAATATCTCTACTGGGAATTCCACGAAAAGGGCGGAAGGCAAGCGATACGGTTAGGTAACTGGAAAGGGGTGAAG
>JBCCIX010000537.1:0-3220 GCA_039028075.1 Bacteroidota bacterium
CGAAAAAGTAGATTGGATGATCATTTGGGCTGAAATGAACGGCTATGATTTCAATCATACTATTCTAAAGCCGTGGCAACGGGACCCGGCTTTCTACAAATCCCTATGGACGTATAAAAGTGATGTGCCGGCACATGAAGGACCCACACATCATATGACCACTGAAATATGGACGTATGACTTACCTTTAAGTCCTAGTGAAAAATCCCGCCTGCTAGCAGATTTGAGTGTTATCCCGCCTTTGAATGCACAGGCAAAAATGAATTTAACGGGTAACGCCAAAGACCTATGGATGGCTGGAATCAGGGATATTGAAAATCAAGTGGTCAATCTGAAAGCTTTGCTCTATCAACCTGGTGTCAAAGAAGACCCTGAAGTAGTTTCAGCCCTTCAGGAGGCAATAAATTCCACCTACGATCTGGCAGTATGGCTCAAAGCTGAGACCAAACACAAAACTGGCCCTTCAGGCATTGGCAAAGAGAAGTATACCTGGTATTTGCAAAATGTGCATTTAGTGCCGCTGACCTGGGAAGATGAGGTGATGTTACTTAAAAGTGAATTAGCAAAAGCATGGTCGTCTTTAAAGCTTGAAGAGCACCGAAATAGGAAGTTACCAGAGTTAGAGCCTGCCGGCGATCCTGAGGCTTACCAAAAATTAGCTGAAGCTTCTTCTGAAAGCCTAATTAACTTTTTACGTGATCAGGATATAGTTACGGTCAAAAAGTATTTCAAACCTGCGCTGGACGAGCACTTGGGGCAGTTTATACCCAAAGAAACCAGAAACTTTTTTTGGATTACGGCCCACTATGATCCCAGACCCCTTTATTCACACTTTTATCATTGGTTTGAACTCGCGCGTATGGAAAAAGAGCCGAACGTCAGCGAAATTAGAAGAGTACCCTTGCTCTACAATATTTTTGATTCTAGGAACGAAGGAATGGCAACCGCCGTAGAGGAATTTTTTATGCATGCGGGACTATACGATGACAGCCCAAGATCACGGGAAATCGTGTATATACTTATTGCCCAACGAGCAGCACGTGGACTTGGTTCATTATATGCCCATGCGAATGAAATGACCATGGAAGAAGCCGGGGGCATACATTCCGAATGGACACCCCGGGGCTGGATGAAGACCGAAAAGGAATTATTACTTTTTGAACAACACCTGTATTTACGACAGCCCGGCTATGGTACCAGCTATATCACCGGAAAACACCTGATGGAGAATGCTATGGCCGACTACGCCAGAATGAAAGAACTCAACCAAGAAGAATTCCAGCTTAAGGATTTCTTCGATCAGATCAATGCCATTGGTAATATCCCTATTTCACTAGGCCATTGGCAACTTACCCATAACAACCAACACTTAAAACAAATCATGCGATGAGCCTTAAGATTCCTAAAAATCGATCATTCGAGCACGAGAAACTAACCCAATGGTACGAATCATTTAAAAACTTCATTGATGAGTTAAGAAAACGCACGTTGATTGATCGTACCATTGAAGAAGTAAATGAAGCGATCGATCATTTAAATAACCACGAGGGGGACCGTCGTCGCTTTCAAGCCGAACTAAGAAAAACGCAAACCCGATTATTAAAGTATGTGGAGAAAAATGAAAAAATAGTAGTTAAGAATTACTACCGGAAGTTATGGCTAGTATTGGGGATGACGGTATATGGGGTACCTCTTGGACTTCTCTTTTCGTTGGCCATGGGAAATATGGCATTTATTGGTGTCGGCTTACCGATCGGAATGGCCATTGGGATAGGTGTCGGAACGAATAGGGATAAAAAGGCCGCTCAAGAAGGACGGCAACTGAACGTAGAAATTGGATAAAGAATATCACATATTAAATGGAGATGCCCTTAAGGAACAATTTCCTGCCGAAATTAAAGGAGAAGTGCGCGTTTTCAGGGAGTGTTTGATGGAAGGCCCTGTAAATGACCTAGCCTTGGACAAGTTTTTGAACTCAAGGGCTAACTTTATTTCAAACACCTACGGAGGTACGGAAACTGAGTACCTCACTACTATACAATCGGAATTCAAAAAGATAAACGGGCTTCCTTTAGGCCAACCTATCCATTTATGGTTCGAAGACGATCTCTTTTGCCAGGTTAATTTCTGGTTTCTGGTTCACTTTCTGGTTGGGCATGGTCAATCCAACCTCTTTTTGGTACGTCCACCATTTCATAATCAATACGGTTTTGGAGGATTAAGTGAAGAAGGGTTGATAACAATTTACAAAAACAAAACGCCTTTAAAACATTTGGATATGCTAAAAAAGCTGTGGCCGGCATATCAAAAAGCTGAAATTAAAGAACTCAAGAAAATCGCACTAGAACTGGAAGAAACCTATCCCTTTCTATTAGAGGCAGTCCAAGCTCATGAGGAACGCGTTCCGAAGGCAAACGATCCGGGAAGGCCGGTAAGATCTTTGATCACCATTATGAATGAACTTAATACCAAGGAGTTTGGCCCTATATTCAGGGAGTTTTGCAAGCGGGAAAGTATTTATGGATTTGGAGATTTGCAGGTGAAACGTATGTTTGATCAGGTTGTTGAATAATGCGTTCACACCGATTCTGAGTGGATAAGGCGACCCTTAATCCTATTCAGTCGTTCCCTGGACATCACAAACTCTTGGTCATAGTTTTTTATCCGAAGTATATACTTGTCATTTTCCCAAAATGAATAATTCAGTATATGCTTCAAGTTGACGATCACCGACCTATTGATCCTTACAAATCGATTAGGATCAAGCTTTTCTTCCAGCTCGGAAATCGTCTCTCTTAATCTATATTTTTCTTCTACCGTTTGGCCGAAGGTTTTACGCTCGGAGCGTTTTATCCAAATAATATTATCCACCTCTAAAAACAGTTCGCCAAATTCATCCCTGGCCCACAACCGGTCTTTTTTTCTTTTTCTTGACGTATTTAAATCGGATTTAGTGACTTCTAGTTGCTCATTATAGGTCTTGATGAGGTTTACATTGATGATCACATATCCAAAGAGCATCACCGGGAACAAATAATTAAGGTATAGTTTAACGCTATAAAAATATTCTTCAAAATAGATGGAACTATCGAGGTTTGGTGCATAGTGCAACGTGTACCTCAGACTCAGGGAAAAGGGGGCAAATACAAAAAAAGAAAGTAATAAAACCGGCAAAAATTTCAGCTCATAATAAAACAACTGTTTGGGTTCGAGTTTTACC
>JBCCIX010000538.1:0-3219 GCA_039028075.1 Bacteroidota bacterium
ACCCTTGGTAAGGATGGCCCTAAGGATTATATCAAACAAACACTAATTCAGTACAACTCTTTCTGTAAAGATCTTTTCGATCTCTGTAATATCTTTGGTTTTCCAAAGCACCTTTTCCCAGGCTTCGGTTTCTTCATATCGAACGGAGTAACAGACCGCCACGGCCTTTTCTAAATTTTTCTTGACCTCCTCCGGCGAAGCATTACCCTTTTTCAATTGCTTTTTGTAGAAACGGTCCAGTTTTCTTAATGAGTTATATATGCTCGGCTTTTCGGTAACAAATGAGGGGTTCGGACTGGTTGCAGTAGGTAAAGGTTTCCACAGATACTTCTCTCTTACGGCATAAAACTTCTCAGTAAAAGCCTCACCTAAATAATGCTTGGAAGCATAGTCAGGTACCTCAATCTCCATTTCATCGGACCTGTCTCTGTAGCTAAACGTAGATTCTTGTGCATACGACGCGATAATAGTACAAAAGCCGATCCCCAATACTAGTAGTCTCTTCATAACTTGTTTTGTTTAGGTTTAGATAGTGGTTAGCCTATTCAACCAAATTAGTTTTTACAAAGGATACTTAAAATAGATCATATTTCGGGGGGACTGCTACTCCTTTTTTGACCAGAAACTATATAAAATTAACCCTGAAATTAGAGAATAATGAAATACAGGATCAAAATGATATCTACGATAGAGAATTAATCTACAATTATCAGGTTCTTAGACAACCGAATGTCATCAGACCTAAGATGGAGATAGTAAATTCCAGCCGGCCATTCCCATGATAGGTCGATTTTTCGGCAACCTTCTATTAGTTCTAATTGATCAATGAACTGACCTTTGCTATCATAAATAATAAGGGTGACGGGATCATTTTGGGGTATACCGGTTATTTCCAAATTTAAGATACGACTCCTATTGGGATTCGGATAGATATCCAACGATGGCTCGTACCACTGATCACCTCCATCAAAGAGCGCCAAAACCACACCAGATAAGGATGCTTGTATACCTTTGGTATCGAACCCGTCATCAAGGCCTCCGGTATACAGAACGGATAGGTTTATACCCGATAAAACGAGATTTTCTTCTTTCGATGAAAAACCATCTGCATCTCCCCCTGCATAAATTCCAAACAATTCAATACCTGAAAGTGCTGTAGTGATCTGTTCTACCGCATGACCATCTCCTCTCCCACCGGGGTACGCAGAGGAAACGGATGTGGATAGAAATAAAATCCTCTTGGTTTCGGTAAAACCATCGCCAACACCTCCCTGAAATATAGCGGAATTTAGAAGAATAACCCCGTCTATACGTGTGCCCACAATGCCGGACACGTCATGCCCATCACCTGAGCTCCCGAAATATTGAGGGTGACCAGTATAATAACAAAAGACAAATAATAGTAGAAACAGTAGCTTCACTACGGAGGCAAATTAATTTTAAAAACTTCGTACCCCTCTAAAGCCCAAACGATTATTACCGGTACTAATGAATGAGGCACCATCAAAACGATCAGATACCCTTAAAAAATCACTGTCGTTGACCCAAGCTGCACCACGATAGCTGTAGCCATCACCGGTTAAGGCCGAAGGCCAATTAGCAGCGTTTGCGTTACCTAAAGAACTAATAAGACCATTACCATGAACACCAGTAAAACTTCGACCTAGGGTGGTACCTACTGTAATGCACCTCTCATAAACATTACCAGATAACTCCATAATCCCATAATAACTGCCACCGGTCTCTTCCCTATTGCTATTAATAGCACTCGCCGCAAAAACCCCTACCCTAAGTGGGCCACTTAGTGCGCCATTTGTTTGAAGATATATAGCATTTCCAGTGCCTTCCTCCGGATTGGAAATTTGCTCATTGGATGCTCCATCGTTTAGAAGAGTATATTCAACGGAAGCAATATTTGCATTTCCCCAGGCAAATTCACCAGCTTTTGGAAAAACCGGGCCCCTGCAAGCCTTTTCATACTCCAGCTCGGTCATAGGCCTAAGACCAGACCAGTCTAAATAGGCATTGATATCACCAACATTAGCATAGTTCAATGCGCGATCAGGTGCAGTTGTTGTGGCACTGGAGGTGCCGTCAGACCAGGCAATGGTATTACGAGACACCACTGCATCACTATTCTTGTGCGCAGCGTCGGTCAAATCACGGTTAGCTTTCTGCGATTCGGAAAGGGAGTTAAAAAACGCCACCCATTGCCCTTCGGAAACCTCATACTTCATGCAGTAAAATGCAGCAAAACCTTTGGGGAAATCGGCTGACAGTGTACCTGTCTGATCTCCGCTAGTTCCATTATCCGCTGTGTAATAGAGATTACCACTGGTGTTTGCAATTGTAATTGCTGACTCAGAAGTTATTTGATAGGAAGAAATTGTATTACCACCCTCATGAAATTTATTTACCTCATCTCCCGATGTGCCTCCTACAAAAAAGCTGCCTTCTGGTACGTAAACCATTTCTATGGCAAAAACTTGAATATCAAGCACATCCGCTTCCGTCACTCCATTATCACCATAATCCCATTGTAATTGAACTCCTGTGAAATTGACATCCCCGGTGCCTTCAACATCGCGATATAGCATGGCCCCAACTTCATCGGTAGTGACTTGAATTGTAGCACCGGACACTCCCGGTGATGCAACATTTATTCTTGCATGGGACCAGTTTCCGTTGTTGGCACGGTATTTTACAAAAATCCATGCAGCATCCCAGTTGGAAGGTCCTGTACTGATGCGCCAGGAGTTTTCCCAACTCAAGTCAAACTGTACAATTACGGTTTGATCGGAGGTATTCAAACTTTCCAATGAGATATTGGCAACTGAAATGTTATTGGCCGGAGCCAAATGTGAGATCATACATAGCATAAAACCATAGAACAAGATATTAGCCGTTTTCATTTTTGATGGATTTGATCAAACAGAACAATTAATTAGTTAAGATACCTATTTGATAGTAATTACTATAGGACATATTTTACAAATATTGCAATGCATGTAACATCAAAAGCCTTCCGTAGGACCTGCTGTATTTAGATCTAAAGTAGTGCCTTCTAATTGGCGTTGTCTAAGATCATCTACACTATATTTGCCAACACTCAAAAACCGAATCACCATGATCCAGCCCAAATGGACTACAGCTAAGACATACGCTGACATTACCTATCAGAAATCAGATGGGGTTGCCCGTATCGCTTTCAATCGCCCT
>JBCCIX010000539.1:0-3214 GCA_039028075.1 Bacteroidota bacterium
GTTAGGCCGGTCTTGAGCACGTACAACAAGACCGAATAGCAAGAACATAATTACAACTAGGCCCCGGTTCATTGTATTCCTGAAATTTTATATTCAAATCGATAGTTCCCTGCAGGAATTTGATACTCTTTATGAGGCTGAGCGCCCCAACTTGTATCGCCCCCAACTCCCATTTGAGCATAATCGATATTCAAATTGACCAAATCACGTGGCTTGATGTCCGTGGTGTGACGATTGTTCTTTTCCAGCCCTTCATCAAAGTCGTTAATGGTATTCCGTAACGCTGAAAAACCAAATGGTCGATTCAGGGCAGTGATTCGTAAGCCCTTCCCCGCCTCATTGGTGAGCTCCAGCCATCGGGTATCGGTATGATAACCGTTTTCTTGTGGTCTTGCGTAGGGAAAATACAGCTCCTCGGCCGTCGAGGAGTACGTACCCACAAAAGCGCTGGTATAGCGGTCCTGATAATTTTCGTGGGGGCCTCTACCGTAGTAACTGACCAGGTTATACTCCTTTGAAATGGAAAAACTCGTGCCTAGACGCGGCAAAGGATCCAATTCTACGTTTTCAGGAAGTGTCAAATCCAGTATCACCTGCATTTCTCCGTGCTGCCCAATGACGTAAAAAATATCTACGGCTCCTTTTACTGAAGGCAGCTCATAGCACGATAGTACCACCACAAAACAGTCTTTGACTGTTTTTGCCTTTAAGGCGGTTCGTTGCTTCACCGTTTCATTTTGAAGTTGCAGCAACTCGCCTTCATTCATTGACACCACAGCAAAATCTGTTAAGCGCTGATCACTACCTGCCATTTTCCATTCACGCCATTCCTTTTGCATATTGAAGCCAAAGTCATTGTCGGTAGGTGCACGCCAGAAATTAGCGGAAATCGGTTCGGAAATCAGGTTGCCATCCCCGTAGTCGATGGAAATGAGTCGACCGGTGGATCTATTGAATTGATACGTAAAGCCCTCCCCTGATATATCGTGCAATACTTCGTTGGATTCAAGTCGAATAGGATTACCTTTCTCACATCTTACTGCATTAGGCACAAAATCAGTCAGCTGAAACTGTTCTTTCGCCACTTCATGACCGGCTTTAAGCAAGCCCCAGTCTTCTTTCAATAGGGCAGACATAGTAAGATGATACTCCGCTTGATCATTTACGGCTCCCGGGTCAAGTTTTACCACTGAAACATTTCCAGGGCCACTAGTGACCGTACTGATCGTATTTTTCTTCACCACTATTCCATTCTTCAATAAGGTCCACTGAAATTCGAAACGACTAAGGTCTATAAAGTCGTAGCCATTGGAAATGGTCAGCTCATTTGTTTCCATATCAAAGCTTTTAAACTTGATGTGCTGATATACCTTTTTAAGCTCAAAGAGCGCAGGATGAGGAGTACGATCTGCGTTGACCACTCCATTCATACAAAAGTTTCGGTCATTTTGTAAATTTTCTCCGCCTAGGTCACCGCCATAGGCCCAATACTCTTCGCCATTTTCATTATTGGTAAGAATCCCCTGATCCACCCAGTCCCAGATAAATGCGCCTTGAAAAACATCATGTGCCTCAATCAAATCCCAGTAGTCTTGAAGGTTACCTACGCTATTCCCCATAGCATGGGCGTATTCACACTGAATATAGGGTCGCCCAATACCAGATCCCAAATAGTCTTTCATTTGTTCGATACTAGCATACATGGGAGCCTGAATATCTGAGTTTCTATAGTGGGTAGCGCCTTCATATTGGGTGGGACGCGTGCTGTCTACACTTTTAAGGTAGTCATAAGTATACATCAGGTTCTGGCCATTTCCCGCCTCATTGCCCAGCGACCAAATAATAATACTGGGATGATTCTTATCGCGCTCGTACATTCTTTCGGTTTTTGACATAAACGCTTCACGCCATTCCGGCCGGTAAGCCGGATGAATGGATTTGGCCTCCTCGTTATTATCCAATCCCTGGTTCGTCGTTCCCATTCCATGCACTTCGATATTGGCTTCGTCGATGACGTAAAAACCATATTCATCGGCCAGCTCGTAGAAATGAGGGTCTTTAGGGTAATGACTGCAGCGTATCGCATTGACGTTGTTTTCTTTCATCACCTGCATGTCCAAACGGGTTAATTCGGCAGAAATAACATGTCCTGTTTTCTCATCGTGCTCGTGCAAATTGACCCCTTTAAGATAAATCGCTTCACCATTGACCAATAGCTGGCTATCCTTGATCTCCACTTTTCGGAAGCCGATCTTCCTACTGGTTACGTCCAGGATATCATCGCCTCTTTTCAAGGAGATAAGGAGTTGGTAGAGATGAGGCTCTTCAGCTGTCCATTTTTTCACTTGCGAAATAAGTGTTTTAAACTCCGGGTCTTGCATTGATTTTTGTGTACCAAAAATCGTCTCGGAGCCATTTAGCAACCTGACTTCCACCGCACAATCTTTACATTCATCCTTTTTAGCAACATCGACAGATAAGTCAAAAACACCTTTTTCATATTGATCATCCAAGGTGGCTATAACTCGAAAATCATTGATGTAGGTATGGGGTGTGGCGTACAAATACACGTCCCGCTCCATTCCACTTAACCGCCAGAAGTCCTGGTCTTCAATGTAACTGGCATCGGACCAGCGATAGATCTCCACCGAGATCTCATTCTGTCCCCTATTGATAATTTCCGTGATGTCAAACTCAGCCGGTAATTTACTCCCCTGGCTGTAGCCTACTTTTTTGCCATTGACCCATACATACATGGCACTACGAACAGCTCCAAAATGCAAGGTGATTTTTTGCCCCTCCCATCGCTCAGGGATCTGAAATGTTCTTTTGTAACTCCCCACCGGGTTATACTCATGGGGAATAAAAGGCGGATTTTTAGGAAAGGGATAAATAATGTTCGTGTAAATAGGGATACCATATCCTTGTAGTTCCCAGTTACCGGGCACTTCAATGTCATTCCAGGAAGACACATCAAAATCGACATTGTAAAAGCTTTGCGGTCGATCTTTTGGGCTCTTCACCCAGTTAAATTTCCAAGTGCCATTGAGCAAAAGGTAGTTTTTCGAGGTTTTCCAGTCATCAAGCAATGCATCTCTTTCGGAAGGATAATGATAAAAAGTAGCCCTGGCCGGAAGTTTGCTGATCTCAAATACCTCCGGATTCTCCCAGTCCGGAACCTGAGCCTGAAGCAGGGTTGCTGAAAATATCATTA
>JBCCIX010000540.1:0-3210 GCA_039028075.1 Bacteroidota bacterium
CCATTCAGGAAATAATAAGTTAACCGGACATATGCCTAGACAGGTGCTCACCACCTTTCAGTTTTCGATTGCGCTTGCCCTGATGATTGGAACCTTGCTTGTGTTTAAACAAACGAAATTCATGCAAAACAAGGAGCTGGGTTTTGATAAAGAACATGTTTTAGTGCTGGATATCAATAACTCAATAGAATCGAATTATGAAACATTCAAGAACCAACTTCTCGAGCATCCTGATATTTTAAAGGCCTCGGTGTGTCAGGCCACGATTGGCAGTGGAACGTTTGGTACCACGGTTATCCCGGAAGGCCGTGAAGAAGAGCTAAGCATAAACATTTTCAGGACCGATGCGAACTTTATTGAGACTATGGGTATAGAAATGGCGCAGGGACGTGATTTCGATCCTACTATTTCCAGTGATTCATCTTCTATAATTATTAACAGTGTTTTTGCCCGGCTACTAGGTTGGGAGAACCCTATCGGTAAGACATTAAGATTTTCGAATGACGGTCCGGAGTATCCGATTTTAGGAGTTACCGAAGATTTTCATTTTGAGGGTTTAAATGAAAGTAGGGTGAGGCCTGTAGTAATGTATAATTACCCAAGGAATTTTCGAAATGTGACCTTAAGATTGTCTGGTAATAACATTCCGGAAACGATAAGCTTTATAGAAGGCATTTGGAACCGGTACGAAAGTCGCTTTCCCTTTGACTACTACTTTGCTGATTCCTGGTTCAATGAGAAGTACAAGAAAGAAACTCAATTACTGGATACCGTTACCTTGTTTTCTTCGATCTGTATCATCTTGGCCTGCCTGGGTTTATATGGACTCACGGCCTTTACGATCGAGCAACGCACCAAAGAAATTGGCATACGAAAAGTATTAGGGGCTACAGTAAGCCAGCTTACTCTGTTTATGAATAAAAAATTCATCCTGTTATTGTTTTTAGCTTTTTTTATCGCTGTTCCTATTGCGTATTACGCCATGGAAGACTGGTTATCCGGCTTTGCCTATCAAATTAAAATTGGTGTATCCCCTTTCGTTCTGGCTTTAGTTGTAGCCGCATTAATAACGCTATTAACGGTGAGTGGCCAGACCCTAAAAGCTGCCATGATGAATCCGGCCAAGACCTTAAAAAATGATTAATTGATATAGAAAATTAAATGTCATGATTAAAAATTACATAAAAATCGCTTTTAGAAACCTGCTTAGGTTCAAAGTTTATTCTCTGATTAATCTTCTGGGACTGGCTCTTGGACTAACCGTAAGCGTGCTTATTTTACTTTTCGTCACTGATGAGCTAGACTTCGATAAGTTCCATACCAAAGGTGATCGTATTTATAAAATTGTAACTGCTAACGATCAGGACGGTGGAATGGAAACGAACGCCTGGCCTGTGGCTTACAAACTTCAGAATGAGTTTCCTGAAGTAGAATTAGCCACGTACACAAGACGAGCGCCATCCAATATGATGGTGAACCACGAGGGCAAGCGATATCAACATGCTATGTTCTATGCAGATGAAAATTTTCTGAAAATTTTCTCTTTTGATCTGCTGGAAGGTAACCCTTTAACAGCGCTTGAAGAACCAAATTCAATAGTGATCACAGAAGATATAAAGCAGCGGTATTTTACGGAAGAATTTGTTTTAGGTAAAACCTTGACCATCCGTGATTCTATTGAATTTACCATAACCGGAGTTGTAAAAGACATACCTGCTCAATCCCATATTCAATTCGATATGCTCGGTTCATTTACCACATGGATAAAGTTGACAGGTTGGTTTAGTTACAGTGAAGGCTGGGGCAATTTCAACATGCGCAACTACCTCCTTTTAAAAGAAGGAACCAACATAAAAGAGGTGCAAAGTAAGGCCAAAGGTATGTATATGGAAAATGTAGGTGACTGGCTAAAAGAGATGGGTATGGAATTTCAAGTAGATTTTATACCGCTTGAGGAGGTATATCTTAATGACGAAATGGGCAACGGTTTTGGCCCTAAGGGTACGCTTGACCGCGTGTATTTAGTGTCCGCAATAGCAGTGTTCATACTTGTCTTGGCCTGCATAAATTTCATCAACCTTACCACGGCCAGATCGGTATATCGAGCGAAGGAAGTAGGACTTCGTAAAATTGTGGGTTCTTCACGCTCAGCTTTGTTTTGGCAGTTTATGTGTGAGGCTTTTCTGCTGACTGCACTGGCTTTCCTGTCGGTCGCCATTCTTATTGACTTCACGCTTCCGTTCTTCAACGAACTTATGAATAAGGACTATAGCCTCGTCTCACTGATTCAACCTAAAATGGTAATCGGAATTCTATCCATAGTCATGGCAGTTTCCTTTCTGTCAGGGTTTTATCCTGCACTAATTCTTTCGGGCTACAAACCAGTTGAAGTATTGAAGACAAAAATGGCCTCCGGTGCAAAAGATGCCAATTTACGAAGGTCTTTAGTGGTTTTTCAATTCTTCATTTCAGGTGGGTTAGTATTAGCGACTCTGCTGGTCTTGGAGCAACTAGATTTCATGCGGAACAAAGATCTTGGCTTTAACAAAGACCAAGTTCTGGTACTGAATGCTACCCGGGTTCCAAGGAATGCTTCCCATCGGGTCTTTAGAAATAAGTTAGCCACTGTTGGCGGGGTAGAAGCGGTTTCATTTTCAAATGCGGTTCCCGGGCGACCAGGTTGGTTAGGTCAATGGGCATATCCTGAGGGTGGTGATCCTGATAGCCATGTGGATACCGAATATATGGCTGTTGATGAGCATTACTTAGACGCACTTGGATTAACGCTTCTTGCCGGCAGGAATTTTGACCCTGGCAATGGCATTGATTTATATGAAGGCCTAATTATTAATGAGACCGCGGTAAAAGAATTTGGTTGGGAAACACCAGAAAATGCTATTGGAAAAAAAGTCACCTCGCCCTCTGAACGTCCGGCAGGTAGGGTAATTGGTGTTGTTAAAGATTATCATGATCTGGGACTTCAGGAAGAAATATGGTCTCAGGCGATGGATTATGCTAGCCAGGAATTGGGTCGTTATTATTCCATTAAATACAAGACCGAAAATACCGCTGACCTTTTGAAATTGGCGCAAGAATTTTGGAAGGAGGACTTAGGCGATTACGAATTTGAATTTTTCTTTCTGGACGAAGATTTTGAACGGCAATATAATTCAGAAGACAGATTAATGACGGTCCTTATTCTTTTTGCTA
>JBCCIX010000541.1:0-3199 GCA_039028075.1 Bacteroidota bacterium
AGTGCTTGCTTCTACAGCCGCTTTAGGTCAGGACGTGAACAAAAAGATCTCAACTGCAGATAAGTATTTTAAAATTCGAAACTACGAAGCTGCACTTCCGCTCTATTTAGAAGTTCTTGAGTCTGGCCTGGCGGATCAGCTACTAAATTATCGTACTGCGGTATGCTACGAGCAGTCTATCCAAATCAATGATCAAGTAAAATCTATACCCTATTTTGAAAAAGCGATTGCTAACGGGCTGGGGGATTTACCGGCACGCGTATACCTTGACCTAGCGCGAGTTTACCACAAAGATGAACAGCTAGAAAAGGCGCTGGATCTGTTTGGTAAATATAAAGGTACGCTTAAGAACGATCCGAAAGAAGCGTCCTTGGTGGATCGGCAAATGGGCGAGGTAACAAACGCTCTGGCCCAGATGGGTAACCCTAGGGACGTAAGTATTATGAGCCTTGGATCCTCCATTAACACCGAGTATACTGAATATAACCCGGTAGTTTCTGCAGATGAAGGGGTTATGGCCTTTACCGCCTTGCGGCCCAATACCGGTAGAACCAGGTCTAACGAAAAGTTTATTGAAGATATCTATATCTCTTACAACACGTCCGGAAGCTGGATTCAACCCGAAAAAATAGAAATAGTTTCAGACTTCAATGTAGGTACCGCCGGATTATCTGCCGATGGGCAGCGTATGATTGTTTTTATCGGCGGAGCACAAGGTACCGGTAATCTATTTTCCATAAAGAAGTCCGGGAAGACCTGGTCAAAACCTACTACACTGGGTAACAAAATTAACAGCCGAAGTTTAGAAACGACGGCAAGCATAACACCTGACGGGAAAACCATGTATTTTGCAAGCAATCGTCCCGGTGGTTATGGAGGACTCGACATTTACAGAGTTGAAAAATTGGAATCAGGAGAGTGGGGCACTGCGGTTAACCTGGGGCCAAAAGTAAATTCAAAATACGATGAAGACGCTCCTTTTATTCATCCTGATCAGTGGACATTATTTTTTACCTCTGATGGTCATAACACTATGGGAGGCCGCGACATATTTGTAACCCGTTTGTTCAATGATGATTGGACAACCCCTGAGAATATGGGCTACCCCATAAACACCACGGCCAATGATAATTATTTTACGCTGACCGCTGACGGGAGAAGGGCCTTCTTTTCTTCGGACCGAAAGGGTGGCAAAGGGGGTCAGGATATTTACAGTCTGGATATGCCTAAAGAGGAATCCAATATTCCACTGACCATGGTTAAGGGTCAAATACTAGATGGCGAGACGAACCAACCCTTAAAAACCACGATTTATATGATCGATAACGAATCGGGAAAAAAACTCGACTTTGTGTATCAACCCGATCCCGAGACCGGGAACTATTTAATTATCCTACCGCCGGCAAAAAATTATGATATGATCATCGAATCCGATGGCTTTCTACCCTACACGGTCAATATAAATGTACCCGGTCAAACGTATTTCTACGAGCTCTATCAACGGATTTATTTAAAAACTATTAAGCAATTTGATGTAATAGTAGGACAGTCAGTGGAGGTAAAAAATGCGTTTTACGATACCCATGAAGAGGCCGTTGCGGATATTAGAGAAACCCATGAAGCAGCTTTAGTTAAAAGCGATAGTATTGACGTATACGATTTGATGAATGATCTCATCGCGGCTGGCGATCAAAAGGGGATCGATTATCTGACGAAAATTATCTATAAGACCAATCCTATTAACGACGTTTCATTTTCGGATACCGGAAATCTGGAACAGGCCACCCGGGTGTATTATTACGATGAAAGTGACGAGAGCAAGTTTGAGAAGAAAGTTATCGATGGCAAGACAATACTGTCCTTACCCACCATGTACGTAACGGAAGAGGCCGAAAAACAAAAGGCGGGCTCTCAGCAAGCCAAAGTTGATCCTGCACTGCTGAAAAGTCTGGTGAAGGTGTATTTTGAAGTGGGTAAAAGTGATTTGAAATCAGACTACTCGACCGAGTTGGATGGAATAATTGGCAAGCTTAAATCCAATGATCAAATCGGGGTGCAAATATCAGGCTACGCCTCAGCGGAGGGCGACGAAGATAAAAATCGTGAACTTTCCAATAAGCGGGCTATTTCTGTTTTAGATTACATTAATCAAAAAGGTGAGATTGTAAGAAGGCGTATTATCGCTAGGGGATATGGTGAAACAAAAGATGAAAAGTCATCAGCTCAGGAAAGCAGGAGGGTGGAAATTAAATTGGTAGATCTGAACAGGTAGCTAAGATCTCATTAATAAGGAACTATCACCATAACTCAAAAACCGGAACTGATTTTTTAAGGCATATTCGTAAACACTTTTCCAGTCTTTGCCAATAAATGAGGCTACTAAGAGAATTAACGTGGATCCTGGAAGATGAAAATTAGTGATGAGGCCATCGCAAAACTTAAAATCGTATCCCGGGAAAAGAAATATTTCCGTTGATCCCCCGATTTTGTCAAGGCCCCGCTCATCCATATGCGTGATAATAGCTTCACAGAGCTCTTTTCTTGAAGGTAAGTTGAGGTCGTCCTGATAGGGTCTGAGTTTTTTAACATTAAATGTGGCTTGCCCTTTAACTACTAGATCGACTCCGAACCAATATAAGCTTTCCAAAGTGCGCATAGAAGTTGTTCCCACGGAAATTACCGTTTTACTGCGCTTAAGTTGCTCCACATTCTCGCGCGTTACTTCCACTTGCTCATGGTGCATTTGGTGTTTGGTAATATCATTGACCTTTATAGGCTGAAAGGTACCTGCACTGACATGCAGTGTCAAAAAGCTTGTTTTTATTCCTTTTTGAGATAGATCTTTAAGCACCTCATCGTTAAAATGTAATCCGGCTGTAGGAGCGGCTACTGCCCCCTGTTTCTTGCTGTAAACAGTTTGGTACTTTTCTTTATCAGACTCGTGAACCTCACGTTTTATGTAGGGGGGTAACGGTGTCTTGCCGACAAGTTGTATGACGTCCACAAAAGCAAGATCACCATTCCAGGATAGGTTAACAAGCTGTTTTTCACGATCCGTAATGGTGGCTTGGATTTTTATATTATCCATTAACGGTAGCTCTAGTGTTTGACCGTCTTTCCACTTTTTTAAATTACCAATCATACATTTCCATGAGCAATTGCCTTTCACAAGCATGGCTGATGGTACATCTGAAGTTGG
>JBCCIX010000542.1:0-3179 GCA_039028075.1 Bacteroidota bacterium
CCTCCTCAAACCAGTAGAGCCGACATATTTGATTTTATTGAAGCAGATCTGTTGGATATCCAAGAGGAGTTATTGCCTCCTGGTGAAGCACCTTTAGGTCGGGCGGATCGTGCTGCGGCATGGATGCTTCTCGCCAAGTTGTATTTAAATTCTACAGTATACACAGGAGTAGACCGATCTTCAGATTGCATTGAAATGTGTAATCGTATTATTAGTTCGGGGGCGTACAATCTCGCACCCAACTATGAAAATAATTTTGAAACCGACAACAATTTATTTGGAGAAATCATTTTCCCGATTATTCACGAAGGAATACTTACTGAATCGTTCGGAGGGGTGTCTACTTTTGTCGGTCATGCTTCTCAAGGTGGTCCCGATGATGCCTCAGGTGCCTTAGGCATCGCAGGCGGGTGGTCAGGGATTCGTCCGCTCGAAAATTTGTTCGATGTTTTCCCTACAAATTTCTCAGTGGATGCTAGAGCACGTTTTGACACCACACGGCTGGTAGACGATATGCCTGTCGGTAGAAATGTTCGGGCAGAAGTGTTGTCAGGAGGCGATTTCGGAGTTAATGGTTATATCTTGACCAAGATCAGCAACCTTTCTTCCTTAGATGTGCCAGGTTCCGACGGAGAATTTCTTGATACTGATTTCCCTATGTTCCGACTTGCAGATGTTTACTTAATGCTAGCCGAGTCGGTACTGCGAGGGGGTAGTGGTGCTACCCAATCTGAAGCCCTTGAGTTAGTTAACGATTTACGAGAGCGGGCGTACGGAGACGATACCGGAAATATAACAGAGGCTGAACTTACGTTGGATTTTATTTTAGATGAAAGGGCCCGGGAGCTACATTGGGAAATGCATAGAAGACAGGACCTAATACGTTTTGACAACTTTACAACTTCTGGAATTTGGCAATTCAAAGGCGGTGACCTAGATGGTCAAACGACGGAGGCCTTCAGAAATTTGTATCCGATTCCATCTACGCAGATATCAGCATACGGTGGAGCATTGACACAAAACCCTGGATATAATTAATGAAATGATGTAGTAAGGTAAAACAAGTAGCTTATCTCAAGCTACTTGTTTTGTTTTATACTATTCTGCTTTTGCCAAGTTTGAAGTTGATCTTAGGGCTGTTATGGGATTCTTCGATATATTTTACTAATGAAAAAGGGAATTATCCTTTATATTTTGATGCTTGGGTGCTTTGCGTGCACCACAGACCAGAATAAGGGGTTTGTGGAGCAAACGCTTTTTGAACAGGTAAAAAAAGAGGATTCTGGATTGTTTTTCGCGAATGCCATCGCACAAGATATAAAACAAAATATCCTGAATTATGAATATATGTACAATGGCGGAGGTGTAGCCATTGGAGACATTAATAATGATGGTTTTGCTGATGTTTTCTTAACCGGAAATCAGGTTCAGGATAGATTGTACCTCAACCAGGGAGATCTAAAATTTGAAGACATCACAACAGGTGCTTTTCAGAAAATAGAGCTAGGTTGGTCCACAGGAGTTACGATGGCTGACGTGAATGGTGACGGTTGGCTGGACATCTATGTTTCAAAGTCAGGAAAACTTAGACCTACAAAACGGGAAAATCAACTTTTTATAAACAACAAAGACCTCACTTTCACAGAATCTGCCCGGGAATATGGCCTGGCAGATCGTGGTTTTGGCACGCAGGCCTTGTTCATAGATTATGATCTCGATAATGACTTGGATGTCTTCGTGCTCAACCATAACGTGATCTTATATCAGGGTAAAGACGGCCTAAAAATGCAACAAAAAGTCGACCCTTTCGCGGGTGACCGATTTTATAGAAATGACGAAGGAAAGTTTACCGATGTAAGCGAAGTAAGCGGTATCAAAAGAAACCCTCTGGGCTACGGGTTAGGCGTATCGGCCGCTGATGTAAACAAGGATGGGTTACCGGATATCTATGTCACTAATGATTACGAAGAGCCGGACTATCTGTACATCAATCAAGGTGACGGCACCTTTAAAGATCAGATCAAAAAACAGACTAAACACATCTCTAATTATGGGATGGGTGTAGACATAGGTGACATTAATAATGATTTATGGCCTGATATTTTTGTTGCGGATATGACGCCTGAAGATAATTATCGCCAAAAGACAATGATGCGAGCGATGAATCCGGAGAAATTTTACAAGTTCGTCAACGACGGTTTTCATCATCAATACATGTTCAATACGTTGCAACTTAATAATGGCAATTCTACATTTAGTGAAATTGCTCAGCTTGCCGGAATTTCAAATACAGATTGGAGTTGGGCTACACTTTTATGTGACTTTAACAACGATGGATATAAAGACTTATTTGTAAGTAACGGGTACCGTAAGGAGATATCAAACAAAGATTTTATAAAAAAAATGGAATCGTTCAGCGATTCTGTCAAAACACTCAGTATTGAACAAAGAGTAAAAGCCGTTAATGGACTCTTAGAGGAAATTCCCGGAGCAAGTATCAATAATTACATATACGAAAATCAAAAGAATTTAGGCTTTGAAAATAAGGTTTCAGAATGGGGTCTTGATATTCCAAGTTATTCGAACGGTGCAGCTACGGGAGATTTAGATAATGATGGAGATCTGGATATTGTGGTCAATAATATTGATGAGGAGGTATTTCTATTTAAGAATAATAGCTCTGAACAACTAGATTACACTTTTCTTAAAGTAAAACTTGCTGGTCCTCAAGGAAATTCATCGGGAATTGGTACTAAGATTTATATTCAAGGTGATGATCTTGCCCTTTATCATGAACATTATTTATCTCGTGGATATCAATCTTCGGTAGAAGACGTAGTTCATTTCGGATTGGGGAAGCTCGGAAAAATAAAAAAGGTAAAAGTGGTGTGGCCAGATGGTAAACGTCAAGCTATATCCGACGTTAAAACAAACACGACGCTGAAGGTAAATTATGTGGAGGCGTTAGCGGCATCTTCAACACAGGAGAATGAAAATAGCCCAATCTTTAGTGAAATAACACAACGTGTTGGGTTGAGATTTGTGCATGAGGAAAATGATTTTGATGACTTCGCCAAGGAAGTGCTTTTGCCTCATAGAATGTCCCGGTTTGGTCCTGCGGTTGCCGTTGGGGATGTAAATGGAGATCAACTGGATGATATTTTTCTTGGCGGAGCAGC
>JBCCIX010000543.1:0-3173 GCA_039028075.1 Bacteroidota bacterium
AAGAAGTTAGATCTTAAAATTGGTTAAAAACCTGACTTTCTTTGTAAGAAAAGAAACGTTTGCCCGACTAACGGGTTATAACTAAAAGTGTAGTTGATAGATATAGAAATTTGAACAGAAAGACCTATGAAAACAGTAATTACTAAATTTTTAATACTTCTGATTATAGCTCCGATTTGGGCACAGGAAGTGGAAATATCAGGAAACATGGATGGCAAACTGCCGATAGATCCTGACGTGCGGGTAGGAACCTTAAAAAACGGTCTTACCTATTATATCCGTAAGAATGAAAAGCCAGAAGATAAAGTAGAATTAAGACTGGCAGTTAATGCGGGTTCAATGCTTGAGACTGAGGAGCAGCAAGGCCTTGCACATTTCCTCGAGCATATGGCCTTCAACGGCACGAAAAACTTTGAAAAAAATGAACTGGTCAGTTACCTCCAGTCCGTTGGAGTGAGGTTCGGTTCCGATTTAAACGCATATACCAGTTTTGACGAAACTGTGTACATTTTACCTATTCCCTCTGATGATGAAGAAATTTTGGATAAGGGTTTGATGGTGCTTGAAGACTGGGCACACAATATTGCGATGACAGAAGAAGAGATAGATAAAGAGCGTGGTGTGGTACTGGAAGAGTTGCGTATAGGGCAGGGAGCCAACCAACGAATGCGTGATGAATGGTTTCCGGTCATGTTCAAGGAATCGCGTTATGCGGAGCGTTTACCCATCGGCAAAAAAGAGGTAATTGAAAATTTCGAATACGAAACATTACGTCAGTTTTATAAAGACTGGTATCGTCCTGATTTAATGGCCGTAATCGCTGTGGGGGATATTGATCCAGACGAAATGGAGAAAAAGATAAAAACGCGTTTCGGGAAAATTAAAAATCCCAAAAATCCTAAGGAACGCAAAATGTATGAGGTACCCGATCACGATCAAACGTTCATAAGTGTGGTTTCGGATAAAGAGGCACCCTTTACTCAAATCCAGTTGGTGTATAAGCAAGGGAATGAGTCTACCGAGACCCTTAATGACTTCCGTAGAGATGCGATATACAGACTCTACACAGGTATGCTTAACCAGCGGCTAGAAGAATTAAAGCAATCTGCAGAGCCTCCTTTCTTTTTTGCCAGCGCCAGCTACGGTAGTATGGTACGTACCAAAAGCAACTATTCATCTTTCGCTGTAGTAGGCCAGGATGGTATCAAAGAGGGTTTAAAAGCGATTGTGATTGAAAATGAACGCGCTAAACGTTTTGGATTTACGGAAGGGGAATTTGATCGTTATAAGAACGTTATGCTGAATAACATGGAAAAGGCATTCAAGGAGTCGGATAAGACGGAATCCAATCGCTATGCCAGTGAATATATTCGTAATTTCCTTTCTGACGAACCTATACCTGGCGTGGCTTTTGAGTATGATTTCTACCAAAAGGTATTACCTACCATTACCATAGAGGAGGTAAATGAACTAGGAAAAAAATGGGTTTCGAAAGCAAATCGTGTAATTGTGGTTACCGGACCTGAAAAGGAGGGTGTAGAAATGCCCACGGAGGACGAAGTTAGAAAAATGCTGCGCGAAGCGACATTAGCAAGAATAACTGCATATGAGGATAAAGTGGTGGCTTCTAGCTTTATTGAGGAAGCGCCTGCCGCCGGTAAAGTAATCGCTACCAAAGAATTGAAAACCGTTGAGGCTAAAGAACTCACCTTCTCAAATGGTGTGAAAGTAGTATTGAAACCAACGGATTTTAAGAATGATGAAATCCTAATGACTGCCTTTAGTTTTGGTGGAAGTTCATTGTACGCTGAGCAGGATGATGAATCTGCCCGTAATGCCTCCAGCATAATCAGTGAAAGCGGTGTGAGAGATTTTTCTACAACAGATATCCAAAAGATGCTCTCAGGAAAGACGGTGAGCGTTTCACCTTATGTAAGTGGCTTGTCGGAGGGTCTTAATGGCAGCACTTCTCCTGAGGACATAGAAACTATGTTACAATTGACCCATCTGTATTTCGCTGCCCCAAGAAAAAATGCCGAAGCTTTTGAATCGTTCAAGTCGAAGAACAGGATGCTGTATCAAAATTTAATGTCAAACCCACAATTTTATTTTGCTGATCAGCTTACTAAGATTTTAACGGATAATCATCCAAGGGCTGAAGGCTTTCCTAAGGCAGAGGATCTGGATAAGATTAATTATGATCGCGCTTATGATATTTACAAGGAACGTTTTGCGGATGCCTCGGACTTTACTTTTTTCTTCGTAGGAAGTTTTAATGAGGCGGAGCTAATTCCTCTGCTTGAGATGTATATAGGGAGTTTACCTAGCTCAAGTAGTGAAGAAACTTGGGAAGATTTAGGAGTCAGGCCTCCCAAGGGCGTAGTCGAAGAAGTAGTGAAAAAGGGGACTGACCAGAAAAGCCAGGTAACCATTGCGTTCACGGGTGAAAAAAAGTACGATAAGCAAACTAACTACTACATGTCATCGCTTGCTTCATTATTAACGAATAAGTTGATCGAAATTCTTCGGGAGGAAAAAGGAGGTGTTTATGGTGTTGGTGCCAGAGCTAGCGTTTCCAAATATCCTTACGAAAACTATTCGTTCACCGTTAGCTTTCCATGTGGGCCGGAAAATGTAGATGAGTTGTCAAATGCTGTATTTGATGAAATCAATAAGATCAAAAAAGAGGGTGTTTCGGATGAAGATTTGAAGAAAGTTAAAGAAACTCAGCGCAGAGAGCGCAAAGACAACCTGGAAAAGAACAGATACTGGTTGAATTCTTTGAGGGCCTACTACTACAACGGTAGTGACCTTGATGGCTATTATGAATACGAAGATCAAATTGATAAGCTAAGCTCAGAGGATTTGAAGCAAACAGCTAATACCTATTTAAAGGATGATAACTACGTAAAAGTGGTTTTGATGCCTGAGGTTTAGCATTTATCTGCATTAACAATAGGCCTGTAGAAATACAGGCTTATTTTTTTAGTTATATAACTAATCATTTAGTTATATTTGATTATGCTTCCGCGTTTTCTAGTGTTTAATCTGCTGTGGCTCACATTTATTTATGCTCACGGTCAAGTAATTAAAGGTCAGGTTTTAGATCACCATGGAGCGCCTGTGCCTTATGCTACTATTGGTATTTTAAATACCCAGATGGGAACGGCCTC
>JBCCIX010000544.1:0-3165 GCA_039028075.1 Bacteroidota bacterium
CTTCAGTTTTACCGTTTCGTCATAGCTGTCTTGATAATTAGCCAAGACGATATCAGCATAATTCTCAGCCGCAGAGGCAAACTCATCTTCTGTAGGACCCTGCTTTCCACAGGAAACTAATGAAATGATGGCTGCAAGGATGCCGACTAGTGACTTTATGTTATAGCGTATAATTTCCATTTAGATGTCATTTATTTCTATGATTGATTTCAGATTGATTTAATACGTACAGTTTAAAATAGTAACTGCGTTACCAAACCTACGTTTTGGTCAAAATTAATAAACACACCAGCTAATTAGAAGTTTTGGCTTTGTTTTAGCATTGAAGTTGACGCAGCGCAGATTACACTTATTCAAACACGATCGGAGCCGCTAAGCAGCTTTCCGGGATGTCAAATGCATGTACTAGCGGCACCGCTTCCTGTCTGATTTCCCAACATAAAGTATTTACCATACGTCTGATGGCCTTGGTTTTACTGCCATCCATGTAACCCTGCTCCAAATACCATCCTTTGTTTTTTTCAATCTGGTGTAATGCAAACAGATCACATAGTTTTTTGAGGATCGTTTTTAGTTCTGGATTCTTCGTTCGGTTAACCTGCCGAATGAATTGTTCCAATACAATGCGCTCAGTGTAGGCCATACCCACATTAAGCATATGAAACTGACATTCGTTAAACGCATCAAAAGAATCCTTTCCGGAATCAAGTTTATGCTTGAAACGTCGAGCCGCTGAGGTTAAAATATTCTTTTCCCGATACGTAAAAGCACTGAGATGAAACTCCGAATCCAATAGATGTTCTTCATCTGTTCTTCTTACTGTAATTGGATTCATTTCTACAATCGCAGTTTTAGCCTGATTGGTGATATAGTTGAGGATACCAAAAAAATTAGCCTCGTGGAATTCTTGTTTAAACTCAGTGAGCCTGCTTTTAGCCACCAACTGCATCAGGACCGTGTTATCACCTTCGAAAGTCGTATAGATTTCGGTATCATTTTTAAGCGTACCAATGCGGTTCTCCGCTAAAAAGCCTTTACCCCCGCAGGCTTCCCGGCAAATTTGAAGGGTTGCGGTAGTATTCCAAGTAGAGTAGGCCTTTAGTCCGGCGGCTAGCGCTTCTATTTCCTGCATATCCTCTTCTTTTCTGTGCAGAAAGCGATCAGTCAAATAACCTAACGCGAAGTGTAAAGCATATGCATTAGATAACAACGGGATCAATCGTCTTTGATGTGACCTATAGTTTAGTATGGGCACCTCGGGGCCATTTTTTGGTCCGAACTGTCTTCGTTGATCACCGTATTTTATCGCTATGGTTAATCCTGACTTAGCCGCACTTAACGCGGACCTGGGTATCCCTATTCGTCCACCTACCAAGGTTCCCAACATAGTAAAAAATCTTCGACTGTCGCTGGCAATCGAACTTTCGAACTCACCGGAACCATTAACCCAAGCGAAACGATCCAGCATATTATCTTTTGGAATACTGACCTGATCGAACCAGATGCGTCCGTTATCCACTCCGTTCAAACCCATTTTTAAGCCGCAATCTTCGATTTTCCGACCTGGTAGGGTGTTACCCTCCTTATCTCGCAAAGGCACCAAAAAAGCGTTGACACCGAAATCTATTTCATCAATTACGAGCTTAGCAAATACGGTAGCCATTTGCGCATGACAAGCCGCATTTCCGATGTAATCTTTTCGTGCTAAGTTGTTCGGAGTGTGAATAATAAAACAATCCTCTGCTTTGTTATAGGTAGCGGTGGTTTCGATGTCCCTGACGTTAGACCCATGTCCGCTTTCGGTCATAGCAAACGAGCCAGGCAGCTCTAAAGTGCCGATTAACGGCAAATATTTTTTGTGGTGCTTCTCAGTACCCAGAAACATAATACTCATACCAAATAAACCGAATTGTACGCCATATTTGATCACCATACTCAGGTCATGGTAGCTGAGTGTTTCCATAATAGCGAAGTACCCGGCCATGTCATTGGAGCCTCCCACCTCTTTAGGATATGCTTGAGCGCCAAACCCATGTTCGGCCAGAAGTTTACACCAGGTTAAGACCTGCTCTCTGTATTTGGTATGATCTTCGTCTTCGAAATACTTGAATTCAGGAGCTTCCAGAATGGCTTTTACCTTTTTAATTAGCGGTTTGTGCTCTCCATCTAATAGATCGGCCATTTCTTGCTGGTCGAAGGTCGTATTGGTTCCCAAGGCATGGGTTAAGGTCTTATCGTCGTTATCCAACAAAAACCTGTTGGCTTCATGGCTAATTACCCCCAGTGCTCCCTCTATTTCTCGGAGCGACTGCGTAAGCTTTACTTGGGTTTCTACATCGGCGGCATACCCATTGAATTCTGCCAGTTGAATGCCCATAGCAACCAGATCATGCTTATCATGATCCGACAGCTGATGCTCCACTTCCTTTAGCTTCGTTGACCATTCTTTTAGCTCTTGGGCGCTAGGAGGATTTTTTGGATCGAGACGACCTTTGACCCATTCTTTTTCTTCACTTGTGAACCGGTCATTTTCATCAATGAGGTCCTGAAGATGGCCTATTTCACTCGGGGTCAACACGGCATCTGACCACGCTACGTGCAGTAATGGTACCAGCGCATAGAGCTTTGGACTATTACTTATTATCTCTGAATCAATCATTGCAGATGAATTGAATTGAAATTATGTACTTGATTTAGTGTCGGCTTTAGATTGCCTCTTTGCTCTATAAACAGTAAAACTATCTATTATGGTTACGTAAAGTCGTAAAATTTGAGCAGAAACTTCAACCCTGATCGAGCCCAAAAAAAACGTTAAGCTAAGCCTGTTCCAGCAAATGGTGCTTAATGACTTTCGCCCAAATTTCGTATCCTTTGGTATTGATGTGCAAACCATCTGGCTCGTATAGCTCCGGCCTCATTGCTCCATTAGGATGAAGCATTTCAGCGTAAATGTTTATGAAAGAACCCCTGGCACGTTCACGCATTATTTTTAGCAATTGCCCGTTCAGGTTTTTTATTTTATCGTCCAAATAGCTGCGATCCGGGCTCGGTTTGACGCTGATGATGGCTACAGGTATGTTCCCAAACTTTACCTCGATCTTTTCAAGTAATTGTTCAACACTATTTATGATTTCAATCTCTGATACTGCATTTCCCAAATCGTTA
>JBCCIX010000545.1:0-3164 GCA_039028075.1 Bacteroidota bacterium
TCATTGCCGGCAACTAGTAAATACGAGAGCCAAAAAAAGGCGGGTCTTTCTGCTCAAACCATATACGAAGTAAATCAATTTGGCCATGGCCTCATTGTGGGTGGTGGTAATTTGTATGAGAATAATGAATTAGAAATTAACCCGGTGGCGTTAAAAGCACTGAGTGTGCCTATGATGCTCTTTAGTATGTCTCGTGGGGACATTTACAATAAAAAACTGGTGCTGTCTAGTCGAACGGATGTAATTCCTGATGATAAATTAAGATTGCTGAATCAAGCTAGTAAATACTCACTATCAAGAGATAAAGCCACTTGCGACTATATCTCTTCGTTGGGCTGTGAAAATGTAGTAGGCGGTTGCCCCACCCTATTTCTTAATGAAATGCCACAGCACATGGTGCCTATATCCAAAGATGATCAGACCGATGCCCTTATTTCGATACGAACGCCTACTTTAATGAGCATTCCGGTTTCTCACCAATACAATATCAAAACACAAATTGAGAATATCATTGCCCTGTTGAAACGAAAGGGGTATTCGAATATTAAAATTTTATGTCATGATCATAGGGATATTCCGTTCGCTGATTCTTTTGAGGCGGTAGAGTTTCTATACACGAGTGATGTGTATACCTATCTATCCTATCTAAAAAATACACGTCTCAATATTACCTATCGCTTGCACTCTTTTCTACCGGCTATGAGCTACGGAATCCCCGCTGTAAAGTTGAGCTACGACCAGCGGGCTTTAAGTATGCTCCAAACCCTGGGCTTGGATGATTGGAATATTAACATCGTTAAAGACAACGTACTTACGGAAATCGAAAAAAGAATAGATAGTTTGGGCGATATAAGCCAGATACGTGAGACATTAAGTGCTGGTATTTGGTTGGATCTAAAAAACACTGTAACCTCTAACTTAGCGGCGTTTGCCACGGACGTCATAGGCAACAAGTAATGAAAACACCTGTACATATCATTGCAGAGGCTGGAACCAATCACAATGGTAATTTTGAAACTGCCAAGGAGCTGGTTGAACTTGCGGCCGATGCCAGAGCGGATTCGGTAAAATTCCAAATCATCTATCCCGATAACCTGTATTTACCCGGCAGTTATAAATACGGGCATTACGATATTAAAAAAGTAGTACAGATGCGTAGAGACTTCATGCTTGAAGATGATGATTACGCCAAACTCCAAAAGCAGGCTTTCACTAGAAATATTATCCTTTCTGCATCAGTCTTCTGTGACCAAAGTACTGATCTACTGGCCAGCTTAAACCCACCTTACATCAAAATAGCTTCTACTGACCTAAATAATCTGAGACTGGTACGATATGCCGCTTCCAAAGGGGTCAGATTAATTCTTTCTACGGGCATGTCCACCTTATCCCAGGTGGAGCGCACTGTCAACGAATTGGCCAAAATTAATTTCAAGGATTTTATTTTGATGCATTGTGTCTCCGCCTACCCAACCCAATTGGCGGATATGAATTTGAATTTCATAGATACGCTTAGGATCGCTTTCGGCTGTGATGTAGGTCTTTCAGATCACACACAAACTAGTATCGCCGCTTGCTTAGCCATAACCAAAGGTGTTAAATACATTGAGAAGCATTATACACTAGATCCAAAACAAGAAGGCTTTGACCATGCTTATGCCGCAGATCCTGATACCTTCAAACGATATGTTAGTGATATAAGGGAGGCTGAATCTGCTCTGGCATATCCTAAACAAAAGTTAAGGGAAGATGAGTTATATGTAAAGCAAAGGGCAAGGAGGTCTTTATATGCACACAAAGACTTAAAAAAAGGTCACATTCTCAGGGATGAAGATATCTTAATTGTTCGTCCTGAAGGGCCGTTGAACTCAGAGGATTACGATGTGATTGTAGGCAAGAAGCTAGTCCAAGATATTGATAAAAATGCCCCCTTCACGCTGAATTCCGTAGAACGCTAAGCATGCGGGTGGCTATCATTTGCCATGGATCAGTTAGCGCTGGTTTAGGCCATTTATTCAGGTCAAGAACTTTCGCTAACTATTCAAGGGGCCAGACGACCACACGAATATTTGCCATTATTGAAAGGGGATTAGAAAATATCTTTTACACCCAGAAAGACATTACCCAATTCCATTACCATCAAAAATCTCTCTTTTCCAATGTTTCAAGCTTCAAGCCAGATATTATCGTATTCGATATGCTCGAAATTGAGGAACCTCTCTTTTATAAACTGGATGGAATTAGTGCACTTAAAGTGTCTATTTCTCCGATTTTCAATATGATGGAACATGTTGAAATGCGTTTCTTACGGTCTAAATACTTCGAACCTATTGAGAATGTAGAAACATTTGGCGGTCTCAAGTACGCTATTGTTAATGAGTATTGTAAAAAAGTGCCGTTGAGCACCTTTAAACGAAATCTAGCTCAAGACTATCTACCCATCGCCGTTTCTATGGGAGGTAGTGACGCTCCAAATAAGACACTCAAAGTCGTTGAAAAATTGACCCAATTTCCTCATGAACTAATGATATGGGTGGTACTGGGAGAGGGTTATTCGCATTCTTACACGAAGCTTGTTCAGGCAGGCAAAAGTGGCCATCAACATGAGATCATTCTTGCCAAGGCCAGCAAATCTACTTGGGATATTATGAGCAACACCGCCCTCACCATCCTTGCAGGTGGGCTTACGTCCGTTGAATCCGTAATTGCAGGAATACCATCAATCAACATCTTTGAAAAGCCAGAACACATGAAACTCATGGCCCAAGAATTAAACGACCATGGGGTTGCACTCAACAATCACCTTTTTTCGGACGAATCGTTAGAAGAGCTACTTGAAAGACTTCATCATTTTTATTTCAATCGCAGCGAACTCTTGAAGATAAGACAAAAGCTGCAAGGTACTATTGATCAGAAAGGTGCTGAGCGGGTCTTCAAAGCAGTTAAGAGAAGGTTCTACTTTTAAAAAGTCCGAAAGAGTGTCAAACTAGCCTTCTAGCTCCAGATCCATATTCTGAATAGGACTTATCCCGTAGGTCTTTACTGGCTAACTCATATTCCTAAAAAGCGCAAAATAGTTGCTACAAATGTGGTAGTTTGGAGGTCATCTCCCCGAAAAGTTGTGCTTCTTCAAATACCTGCAGGGCAGCCGGACCTTTGTTCCA
>JBCCIX010000546.1:0-3161 GCA_039028075.1 Bacteroidota bacterium
CTTCGGATTTCCGTCGTCATCAATGCCGTAGTAAACTCTGATGCCCATGCAGCCTGGCTCATCCAGTATTTTTTGGATGTTTTCACAGCCAAAGAACTGTGCTTTTACCGCTCCCGGATTATCATCACGATATCTTTTAGTCCACCTTTTTGCTTGCTCAAGGGTGATGGGCTTCCCTTCTTTTCCATCAAAAGCCATAATTAAGACAATTTAAAGTTACAAATATTTACAAGCGGAATTTAATTAAATAATATGTTATAACATACATTTATTATCCATTAATTATCAAAAAAACTACCGTTTTAATGTCTTCCTGCTTCATAACATCGAATGGATAGGTTTATTTAATTTCACAACCTGAAAAAGATGTTATGACCTTAATCCAATTTGAATACATCATCGCCGTGGATAACTATCGCCATTTTGGTAAGGCGGCTGAAAGTTGCTTTGTTACCCAGCCTACGCTGAGTATGCAAATTCAAAAGCTGGAGGATCAACTTGGTGTTCAGATTTTTGATAGGAATAAACAACCTGTGGTGCCTACGGAAATAGGCAAAAGAATAATCGTACAGGCTCGAGAAGCGGTAAAAAATTCAAAGAAGGTTCAGGAAATCGTAAGCGACGAAAAAGACGAGATTGCCGGCGATTTGAGGGTAGGTATTATCCCTACCCTCTCTCCCTATCTCCTTCCGCTTTTCATTCATAGTTTTCTTGAAAAGTACCCAAAGATCAATATCAGCGTTGAAGAACTAATCACCGATCAGATTGTCGAAAAATTAAAAAAAGAAACCTTGGACATTGCCGTGCTGGTAACCCCCTTGGAAATCCCTGAAATGAAAGCCATTCCTATCTTTTATGAGAAATTTTACGGCTATGTAAATCACGGGGATGAATTATTCAGCAAAGAGGTTTTACGTATGGATGATGTGTCCAAGAGCGAACTGTGGCTATTAAACGAGGGGCACTGTTTTCGCGATCAGGTTTTGAATGTTTGCCATCTTTACAGTGAGCATAACGGGCGCTTTAGATACGAAAGTGGTTCATTAGATGCCTTAAAACGTATTGTAGATAAGCACGGAGGGCTCACTCTCTTGCCTGAGCTGGCCACTGTAGAGTTTGACAACTCCAGTAAAATGAAACTGAAAAGATTCGCTGATCCACAACCTGTTAGAGAGGTGAGCCTCTTCCTTCATGAACGTTTTCTGAAAATAAAGCTGATCGAAGCCTTGAGAAATGAAATATTGAGTGCTATTTCAAGCTTCGTAAATATTGAGAAAAGTGGTGAAGTAATTAGATGGAAATGACAGATAGCAAAAGTAAAGATACTTTAGCCGTGCATAGTGGCTCATTAGAAGATCGGGAACACTCAGGTACCGTTTCACCCCTATACCCGTCTACGGCATATGATTATGTGGATGTGGACATATATGCTTACCCACGCTATTTTAATACCCCTAACCAAAAAGGCGTTACCCAAAAAATATGTGCGTTGGAAAATGGGGAAGATGGTATTTTGTTCAGTTCGGGGATGGCGGCTATTACGACAGTACTATTTGGCTTACTGAAAAAAGGAGACCACGCCATTTTTCAAAATGATCTGTACGGAGGAACACACCACGCCATTACTTCACAGATGGCACGGTTCGGGATAGAATATACTCTGGTGGATAGTATGGATTATAAAGATTATGAACCTGCTGTTCAGAAAAATACGAAGCTCATTTATGTAGAGACCCCTTCTAATCCGCTTCTCAAGGTGATAGACCTAAAGGGTATTAGTTCGCTGGCTAAAGCGTACAATTTGTTTTCAATGATTGATAACACATTTGCTTCTCCGATCAATCAAAACCCAATCGACCACGGAATGGATATTGTTATCCACAGTGGCACAAAGTACCTAGGGGGGCACAGCGATATCTGCTGTGGCGTAATGGTTTCTTCAAAGGCAATTACTGAAACGATCTGGAAAAGTTCCATCAATTTTGGAGGTAGTTTAAATGCTCAGATGGCGTACCTGCTTGAGCGTAGCGTAAAAACTTTAGGGCTACGGGTGCGACAACAAAATGAAAACGCTCAGAAAATCAGTGAGTTTCTTTCGGCGCACACAAAGATAAACGGGGTCTACTACCCTGGCCTCCCTGGTCACGATGGGTATGAACTAGCCAAAGCACAAATGATGGGCTTTGGCGGCATGTTATCCTTTGAGGTGAAGGTTGACCCTAACGTTTTCGTCAAACGCCTAGGTCTGATAAAATCTGCCATGAGCTTAGGCGGTGTAGAGTCTACCATTACCTGCCCGGCACAGACCTCACATTCGAAGATAGCTGAGGACGAACGTGAACGAATTGGGATTAAAGACGGTTTGCTGCGATTATCAGTAGGGATTGAAGACGCAAGTGACCTGATTGCGGATCTTGACCGAGCATTAAATGCGTAACCGTGCTCCCTTCTGAAATACAAGCATTTTGTGAAAGTGAATTTGGACAAGTACGTTCATTTCAGTCCGTTTCAGGGGGATGTATTAACCATGGAGGCAAAATTACCACCTCGAACGGCATCTTCTTTATAAAATGGAATTCAGCCACGTCATTTCCACAGATGTTTTCAAAAGAGCAACATGGGTTAGAACTGCTGGAAAGCACAAAGGCCTTAAGAACACCGTCTGTAATAAGCCTATATGACGGGGAACGGCATAGCTGTCTCATATTGGAGTATTTGGAATCGGCCACCAGGTCATCTGATTATTGGCAAAAACTAGGTATAGGTTTAGCAAACGTGCATCGAACCACAGCCTCTACTTTTGGGCTTGAGACGGATAATTTTATGGGTTCACTTGAGCAATCAAACCAACGGACAGTGAGCTGGATTGATTTTTTTGTGAACGAACGTATTCAGCCGCAAGTAAGATTAGCATTAGCACGTGGCAACATGACCGCAAAAGAAGCTGGAAAAGTTGAGGATCTTTGCGCAAAACTACCACAGTTAGTGATGGAAGAACAGCCTGCACTCACGCACGGCGACCTCTGGAGTGGTAATATTATGACGGATAATTTTGGTCAACCTGTATTGATAGATCCAGCAGTTTCATACAGCCACCGGGAAACAGATATCGCGATGACCACACTTTTCGGGCGGCTTCCGGAAGAATTCTACCAAACTTA
>JBCCIX010000547.1:0-3152 GCA_039028075.1 Bacteroidota bacterium
ATATGTCTTTTGTTTGAACGTAGCTGGCGTAACTCTTTTTGATCACATTGGAACTGATACGTACGCAGTTAAAGGTGGTTTAATCGATTTGATCATTGAAAGGGTATTAGATCCTGATTACGCGTAAATGATAGTTTTTACCTAATAAAATGAAGCTAAAATCGAAGTGGAGCAAAAACATATTCGTGATGACTTTAAATTGAGGCAATTTGCTGATTTAAACACATTCTTATCCTCCTGAGGGTGCTCGATGTATTTAAGAAAATGCCCACGAGTTGTGGTTAGGGAATATTTTTCTAGTCATCATTTACATAACTACATTATTAAGTGGATGTGAATAAGTTTCCACGTAACCTCCACTGGATTAAATTTTTATCAGGCAGTTCCTCGTGAACTGCTATATTCATTAATAAAGGACAAAAACCTTACATTTCTATCAATGTTGAGAATGTGTGGAAAACTTCCCGCGAAAGTTTAAAAAAAAATTTTATCCTGTATAATTAAATTTATATACTTGCTGAACAGATTTACTGTCTCAAAAAATGTTCAATGACCCGGATATTTTATTAAGCAAAGTACGGATGATTATGGAATCTCCTACTGAACGTTCTAAGTATCAGGACCTTAGCTCATTTCAAGAAAAACTTTCTTTTATAAAAAACCACTTTATCATGAATGATATGGCCATTCGTTTAATGGAAAGGCAATATCTTCTCAATGAGGATAAAAAGGACGAGTTAATGCGTGTTGTGGACGACATTATAGCTCAAGCTGACTAAAATTCAACTCCTCAATTCTTACATCAGACGGCAATCGGCGCTTTAATATTAGGATGTGCCTGATAGTTAATTATTTCGAAATCCTCAAACTTATAATCAAAGACTGTTTCGGGCTTTCTTTTAATGACTAGCTGTGGTCCTTCTAATGGTTTTCTTTTTAACTGAAGTTTAGCTTGTTCAATGTGATTCATGTACAAATGCGTATCACCGCCCGTCCAAACAAATTCTCCGGGCTTAAGGTCACATTGTTCGGCCACTATGTGGACCAGCAAAGCATAAGAAGCTATGTTAAAAGGTACCCCTAGGAAATAATCGGCACTACGCTGGTAAAGTTGGCACGATAACTTTCCGTTTGCTACATAAAATTGAAATAGGGCGTGACAAGGTGGCAAAGCCATTTTTTCTACTTCTGACGGATTCCAAGCGCTTACTATGTGTCTTCTGGAATCAGGATTACTTTTGATCTGATCAACCACCTGAGCAATTTGATCAACCGTGCCTCCCTCTGGTTTGGGCCAGCTTCGCCATTGCTGCCCGTAAACCGGTCCTAAATCGCCATTTTCATCCGCCCATTCATCCCAGATGCGTACTCCATGCTCTTTTAAATACCGAATATTCGTATCACCACTTAAAAACCACAAGAGTTCATGTATAATGGACCGCAGATGTAGCTTCTTTGTGGTTAGTAAAGGAAAGTTTTGTGATAGATCAAATCTCATTTGTCTGCCAAAAACCGACAATGTACCCGTGCCTGTTCTATCTCCTTTTTCAACTCCATTCTCTAATATATCTCGCATTAAATCCAGGTATTGCCTCATAACTATCCGATGTAATTTGTGGTTTGAATTATGAGTTAAAGTTAGGAATTCAAAAGGCACAAATTAAAATTTAGTATTGCAGAATTTACACCTTAGTTTTACGGTCTTCAAGCATCAAACTACTGTGGCATACCAAAACGTATCTGATGTATAGAAATCTGGCTAAATGGAGCCTATTCGTATTATTGCTCATTACCGTCTTTTTGGGTGTTTATATAAAAGAAGTCAAGTTCAATTACGTATTTGAAGATTTTTTTCCAGTGGGTGACCCTGACTTAGAGTACTATAGGGAATTTAAGGAAAAATTCGAAAATGATAATAATTACCTATTAATCGGCCTAGCCAGAAACAATGGCATTTTTGATTCTACTTTTCTCAACAAGGTAGATACGCTGGTAAAGCAACTCCAAAATCAGAAATACGTCACTTCTGTGGTCTCAATCACCAATACAAAAAGAACGATTATCAGTCAGGCAGGACTATATCAAATTCCGTATATCCATCTAAACGAACCGGGCCGCTACCAAAAAGACTCTGTTCAGATCTACCAATCTCCTTTCCTGGTGGAGTCCCTGGTCTCTGCGGATGGAAAATCGCTGGCTGTTTTGCTGAAGCACGAAGAGGTGCAAACCAAAGAAGAGTCTGATCTTATTTCAGAAGGAGTAATCAACCTCATCAAAAAATCAGGGTTTTTAGATTACCATGTGGCAGGAAAAACGCACGCTCAAAAGGTGTTCATAACAAAATTGCAAGAGGAATTAAAGCTGTTTATCGGTGCTTCAATTATTCTGATCATATTTTTCTTAGGTTTTGCTTACCGAAACTGGTGGGGCGTGGTTATTCCTCTTACGGTAGTGCTGGTATCCGTAATTTGGATTATGGGGGTGGTGGGTGCCACTGGGAAAAGCCTTGACTTTATCATGGTTTTACTGCCCACTATTATGTTTGTAGTAGCCATGTCAGATGTGGTACACATTATGACAAAATACATAGAGCAGCTAAGACTTGGTTTTAGTAAAGTAGCCTCGATCCGCGTTACGTTTAAGGAAGTAGGATTAGCCACTTTTCTTACTTCTCTCACCACCGCTGTGGGTTTCCTTACCCTGCTTACTGCAAGTATAAAACCTATCCAAGGTTTTGGCATATTTACCGCCATTGGAGTAGTAATAGCCTTTTTGGTGGCGTTTACTTTGCTTCCTTCGGCCCTAATTCTGCTACCCAGGCCGAAGGTTTCGGAAAAACTAGTGCACAGTTCCAAATGGTTCGGTGTTATGAGTAAATCTTTTTTGTTCGTATTAAAAAATGGCAAACAGGTAATTATCTTGAACATTATAGTTTTGGCTGTTGCCTTATACGGTATTTCCCAAATTTATATTAATACGTATCTCATTGAAGATTTGCCCGCTGATGACCCGCTAAAAAAAGACTTTACATTCTTTGATGAACATTTTGGTGGATCACGCCCTTTCGAACTGACCATTACCTCGAAACATGAATATTCACTATTTGATCCGGAGGTACTCTCTGAAATTAACAAAGTAGCGGATTATTTGGC